>DAOWMC010000079.1 GCA_030643285.1 Methanobacteriota archaeon
CAAGCAGTTTCTCTAAAAGATATTGAATCGATTAATCTGGTAATTGGTGCATGGAAAACAATTACAGAAGTTGTAAAAATGAATTCTTTCAATATTATAAAAAGTTGTATTTATGATCTGACAAATTACTTAAAAAGATTAGCGTTTGAATGTATGGAACATGATTTGGGCTATAAAGCGTATGAAATAATGGATTTGATAGAAAATTTAGCAGTTTCAGTAGATAAAGAAAAATTTGGATGGTTTGCTAATTATGTTTTGGGGAGAATACATACAATTGGTTCTAAAATTATTAAAAAGGGGTTAATCGATCCTTCACAACCCAGAACTATTGTAGATCGATTGTATAGCGTGGGGGACAAAGCGATAAAATTTGGTCTAAACGTTCATGTATGCAAAGCTACAAAATTAATAAGTGATCTAAGTATATTGGCAATCGAATCCTCACCACCATATGATTCCGAAACAATTTATGGCATTTCTGCATTAAAAAAGATTGCAAAAGATGCAGAAACTGAAGATATTAAACAACTTGTAAAAGATCATCTGGATAATATTATACAAAAAGCAAAAGAAAAAAAACTCGATTCAATAGCTCAAGAAGCAGATAGAGCTCTACAAGACCTCAACAAACCCCCCACCTAACCACTCTACCCCAATATCTCATCAAACAAAAAATCTTCCCACTTACGCTCACCTATAGCAATCTCAAACTCAACTGGCGTTAGCATGGGTTTTTTAAATCGGGCAATGTCATCTATTGCGATTCGGGGGCATGCGGTGTTTACAAAACAGTCAACCTTAAATGGCATTAAAAGGTCCGGATCAAATTCATCCAGCATAATCATATAGGCTTCTTTTTGCGCCCGTTTAGCCTTTTCGTATATTTCTTCTGCCAGAGCCAATCTTTTTTGACCTTCCTTGGACCCTATTAAAATGCCAAAAGAATTTGAATCGAGTGCTTTTCCTATAACAGCATACCTCTGGCGAATAATCTTTTCGGGGTCTGCCACTCTAACCTCATTCATTAAAGGATCAGCTATCACAACCCTTTTACCGGTCGCAATTGATGCTCCTATCGGGTGAAAATTCCCACTTCCCACAAAGAGTAATTCATCACAATCAATTCTTGCAGATGAAAAGTTACAACCAAGAATCTGACCATTGTATTTGATACGTGAGTCACCTTTTCTGATTATTGCTTTTTTCCCCCCGTCTCCCTCTATAACCTTCTTTACATCATCCATCATATGTATATGCTGAACGGTTGTTACAACCCCTATTTTATCACCGTTTAGCATTTCCAAGGCTTTTTTCACCACAGGTTTTACATCAACTTTTGACCTGACCTGTACAAATACTGTTTTATCTTCGTTTATTTTCCCATCCTTTATTCCATCTTCTTTGATTTTATCCGCCCTTACACAATCATTTCCAATTTCTGCATGCCCAAAATGAAATAGTATGTCAACACATGACCCGAGCCTTTCGTCTATGTCACATGCACCATAGCACGGTTTTCCAGAAACAATAACTCTGGCACCTGTCAAATCTTCAATTTCCTTTGAAATGTAAAAAAGATGTTTCAAACCTTCGGGGAATTGAAGACCAACTACCTTTCCACGTCCTATACCCCTCCCCCTGATACTACTTATAATCGATTCTAAATCATAATACCAACCGGTCTTACATCCTCTATCTAACTCCATTATTAGCCCGATTATGCTATCCAACTACCAAAAAATAAAAATAAAAAAAAAAACACTATGGGAGGCACATCAAATAGATCTAATTAAGAAAATCTCTATAGACGATACGTTTATCATTTCTCCTTCACCCCGCGTCAGTTCTTCAGTGCCTATTTTAATCTCCTTTATCTTAACATCAGTCAGAAATTTGTTTCTAACCACTTCTGCAGTGTCTACAGCCTTGGATATAGCTCTACCTCTTGCCTTGATGGCTACCTCATCGCTCCCGTTGTTAAACTGTGTCACGACTGCAAGAACATAGTTCATTACGGGTTTCTGCCCTATGTATATAATGTTGTCTTCTGCCATTTAGATCGCCTCAAGATAAGTCCACCTTAATTACTTTTAAGTTTTTCCCTTTAATCTGCCGTTATAATCCCCGGTGCTTAACATAAATTCAACAAAATTTGAATTCATACCTGACGATATGAACACTTTTTCAGTTCATCCATGTTATCTATCCATCCGACTTAACAAATCCCACGATCAATCAATCAAATAAAATTCAATAATTTTTCGGACTTTAAAGGGTGAGGCTCTGCTTGGCAGAGCCTCTACAACCTCCATCTCAGTTATGCTGTATGTTATTTTTTCAGTTTTTTCGGTTTCTTCACTGCTGATACTGGTGTTGATGCTGATGCTTTAAGGAGACAGAAGCCAACATAATCTCTTCTTTCCCAGCCGATATAACCACCGTTCACGATAGTGCGATCTTCTGTCCAAAGATGTACGGTATAGCCACACGGCCTCATATCCTTCGTATCCAGTTTCCAGTCATGATTAACAACCCCTCCCGTTGGGATAGCCGGATAGGTTGTTGGCCCCATTGGGTCAGGTTTTGGCTTTGCCGGAGCGGGTAACGCAGGATTTGGATCCGGGTGAACACTTAAGCGGATAGCACGGAAATGCTGATCTGTTGCTGTATACTCCCCAAGGATGACATCACCTATCGCAAACTTTCCACATTCCACTGCCGGATGAATCACCGGGTCAGGATCACGCTGGTAGCCAGTAATGGTGAGATCAGCAGACGGTCTTTCGTTGTCTAAAAGAACCTTGACGATACTTCTGGTACTTCCATCCAGACACCCGATAACTCCGCCTGGAATAATAGTCCCGTCCGGTTTTTTTGCGACTATCCGAATCTCCCACAGTCCGCTCAGTCCACCTGTCGCCCACTTGGCAAGAATATTCCCAACAGCATATCGCCTCCAAGCAGATCCGTGAATATCTTCCAGGTAGGTATAGTAGCCATCCGGGTCAATCTTCTGTGTCATCTTTCTTTGTATCGGTAAAGATCCGGATCCTGTTTGCTCGTTTACCCAAACACCGAACGAGTTACTCAGCGGCTGCCAGGGGTTTTCAATATCTGGTTTTGTTGGGTTATATGGACGGACAGATATTCGGTACTTAAGTGGATCCTCTGTTCCCTCCATCACAAATTTGGGGGCGTTGTCAATAAACCCGGTAACGGTGATAACCCCCCCAAACGGACTGTCATCCGCCCAGAATACCGCAGTACCAGCACTCTCACCGGTCGCCTGCCCTGTACCCTGGTCAATAGAGCAGACTGCCATACTGCTCACACCGTCTATATAGGGAACCTGCTCATCAGACGCTATATGTCCGGGCTTGATATGAATGAGGGTCTCTTTTCGATTGCCCCAGGTTGGGATCCAGTTTGGATTGTTGGATGGTGGCAGGGCTTGCCATGATAGTATCGCTCTGATCTTCACGGTGCTTGCACCGTTGATACAGGGACGGCGGTGATGGCTGAGATCAACAGGGAGGACCACCGAGTACTGCAAACCATTTTTCGGGATACTCGTTATGTCATGCACATTGACTGAGGAGGTGCCCAGATAGCGCCACATCTGTTCAATCTGATCCCATTCCCAGAAGGCTACGTATTCAAAACTCCCTTTCTTGCAGAGGTCACCCGAGTAACCATTTGGAAGTTTCACGTTGAGTATCCCGGTCAGAGTGCGTTCATCGGGGTTATAACCAATGCACCTGAGCTCCTCATAACGTGTGTCACCACCTATTTCGAGGAGGTTGTCGATCAGGTCAGAAGTATCGACCTTAAATTCTTCGATCTCCCCTGCAAAAATAGGCTTTATCAGTTCATCGCTCAGAGTCGGTTTGCTTAGTAGCTTCTGTACCTGAGAAAAGGCAAATCGATGTGATGGAATGCCCTTGTCCTTGTAAATCTCCTTTAATTCACCAATGCTCATCTCAGGAAGATCGAGCACAGGGACTGGTTGTGATATATCCAAGGTATTTAAAAGATCAAACGGTAATTCTAACTTTGCCAGTTTCAATAAATCACCGAAGAGTATAAATTTGAACACATCGATTTGAATTCGTGCCTCTACAATATTGCCCCACACAGGTACAAAATCCGGATCACCTGGCGTCGGCGGGTTATTCCAGGATAAAATAGCCCGCACCTTCGGCAGGTTTTCAATTTTACAGAATTTCTCTCTCGGTGAAAGTTTAAGTGTGACATCATATTCAAGTGGCTTGTCACCAGGGATGTCATAGGCCTTGAACTTGGTCATGCCCACATCGTCCCAATCCCCATTGTTTTTCCAGTCCACGTAAAATCGGACATATTCGGGTGAACCTCTTGAGCAGATGTCACCGCTATAACCAAACTCCTTTTTAACGAAAACCACTGCCTGAAGTTGTTCGAGATGCGGGTTATACCCGACACACTTAAGCTCTTCATAGGTTGTGTTTCCAGAGATTTTCTTTACCATTTTAAATGGAGAAACTTTGAGGTTACCAAAGTAATTTGGATTCTTTAAAAGAAGTTTGCGAAACTGTTTTCGCTCCGATTCCGGGCCAGGAACCTCCGCTTTTATGTTCAAAGCTTCTATGGTAATAATCCCAACAATACCATCAGTCTCAAGCTTCTTGCTATTTTGAAACATGACGACTGCCTTTCTGGTTTTATTGCCAAATATCCCATCAATAGAGCCTGGGTCAAACCCGGACTCGTTAAGGGTGCTCTGCAACTTTCGAACCAGATCACCTTTCGAACCAATTCTTATATTCATTTTACCTCCTTGTATATTGATGTACTTACCACTGTACCCGAAGGGCAAATCCCCGTACATCTCGGATTTTTAAAACTGTGGTTTTTAGATACTCGCCCCTATCTTAAAGACTGAAGACTAAAGTCGAAAAATCATCTGGCACGTAAAACTTTGTTGTAGAAGCTTGTGTGATTGTTTGCAGAAATCCAACAAAATAACCGCTAGGATATCCCTACAAAAATAGTTACAATCATCTCAAATCCCCCCTTTTTTCAGCTTTGATTGCAGCTACAATATTGTATCATCAATAATAAAATTGTTGGTCAATGGCAAAAAGGACTGTAAATGTTAATGTTTTATAATTCATGAAGTTACCCACAATACAGCAAAGAGCCTTTGTATATTCCCCTGACAAATTATAAAACGTTATGCGGGGGGCGAGATTTGAACTCGCGAACTCCTACGAGACAGGGTATCTCCGAAGATCACCTAAGCCCTGCGCCTTTTCCTGGCTTGGCAACCCCCGCAATTTTGTATCGGTATTTATATTTTCTTTATATAAACCTATCCAAAATTTTGTATAAAAATTTGTTACACGAATTTACGTCGTACATATTGATATTAGAACTAATTCACAAAGTATCGGGAAAGTATTAAGTATTATCATATTCATTGTTAGCGGTATATACATTTAATTGGTATGGGGTGACCTAAAAAGATGTATAACAAAAAAACAAAATGTAGGGCACAAAAATGCTTTACGGCAGCATTCAGAATAACGTCAGTTCTGGTATGTTTTTTGCTTGCTTGCAGTATTTTGTGTTCGGGGGTTTATGCCTCGAAAATATATAGTGAACAATCTGAAAAATCCGGACTTTCGGATATCGGACCAAAAATGGATCCTATGCTCCTTGAAGAACTTAAAAGGTTAGAAGAGGAACCGGATGAATCCAATGAATATTTACCCGTAATTTTAGAATGTAAAGAACGTTCAAAAATTAGCAGTGTACGGAAAAAGATACTGGATAAAAAAGGGAC
>DAOWMC010000137.1 GCA_030643285.1 Methanobacteriota archaeon
GATTACATCTCATCTTTTAATAGCCTGCTTGCAGCGTAAGCAGGCAGAACCGATGACACATTTTTACCATAAAGTTCAGAAGTCAAAATACATTTTATATCAACCTGACATGCTGCTTCTTTAACCAGAAGTTCACCTATTCCACACGCGATTATCATATCCACGTTGCATCTATCCTTTATCGCGTTTATTGCTAATGTCAATTCATTGATCTGGTGTTCCTTCACCTGTTTAGCAATACTTAGTGCACCTTCATATCCTAATTCATCCGGATCGGCGCAGACTACCTTTGAAATCCTTCTAAAAGCAGATTCTTTGCTTTTGGATTCGTTTGTATTTTCAAATGCATAGGTATCGGGTGTCTCGCAGGCGTATTCTTCTTTTGAGATATCGCCCAGCATTAAATAGGCATCTGCGGTAACGGCAAAAAGTTCAGAAGAGGTAGAGCAAAAACCCCCATTGATTTTAACTTTTGGAAGCAATACAGCAATATTTGTCCTGAGTAATCCACTATAAATCAGTTCATTTCTTTTAAGTCGTTCATAATCTGTCTTTTCTGCAGTTGGCTTTCCATCCTCGATTGGTATGATATCTGTCGTTGTGCTTCCCATATCTATAAAAAGGGCATCTTTGAACTTTTTTCCTAAAAAATTGGATGAAGCGACCCAGTTGGCAGCGGCAAACCCTTTTGGATCTGAACGCACATCGTCTTTAAATGTGCAATTTATGTTCAGGAATTTTGCATTTGGAAAAACAGAGATTACGTTTTCGTATATCCACAATACACCTTCATCTTTACCTGAAAAGCAATCTGAAAGCTCCCCTGTCATAACAACTGAAACTATGCTTGGATTAACCCTCTTCTTAATATCGGTAAAAAGACCAAAAATATCTGCACCTTTCCAGAGCGGAAGGTAATGTGATTCAATGAATTTGGAATCAAAAGATGCGAATTTTGTATTTGCACCCCCTATATCCATTCCTAAGATCATGTTTTTAAAATATTAAGTACTTAAGTACAATCTGCTCCACCATATAATCACAAGGGGCTGGATTACAATTACCGATATTGCCAAAGATAGTATCCCTCCGACATGGGGTATAGAACCAAAAAGGCCTGGGACCATCATTACCGCACCCATAATAATAAATAGCAAAAATGCATCGATTTTGTGATCCATAAAAAATCTAAAACCTTTTTTAACACCCTGTATCGCTCCAAGATCGTCTATGACAATAGCAAACTGTGAAGGGAAAAATATCAGGCTAATAACTATCATATGGATAAACATAGCCAAAAATCCCAATCCAAGTAGCGGTATTGCCGCAATTAACACATCATCTGGTGGCAGGTTTGGAAATGATGAAAGATTCGGAAGAATATATAAAATACCAGGAATCAGAAAAATAACACCGGCAAAGGTTATCAAACCTATTATAATATTTGATGAGAACAGACTTATAAATTTTTTTGTACCGTATTCTTTCATGTCCGTAAGATTGGTCTTACCACTTTTTGTCGCCTCTTTAGCCATCCCAATCGCCCCTGAAGTGAAAAAGGCGTTTACAAAGAGGCTTAAAATTATGGCAATTATGGCAGCAGTTATAATTATACCCATGCTTTGAAAGATTTTTGGCAGAAGATCTAAGATCGGCCCGGGTTCTATTTCAGATGGGTTTGAAAAGAATGGAACCAATGACGGAATCGTGACAAAGACCGCACTGCCTATGATTATAATTAAAAGTGCAGATGTTATTACCATACTGAACACAAATGGAAGGCAGATATTCAAATTGTTTTTCCAGGTGTCGAATCCTTTGCTTATTATATCTCCAATATCCTCAGTCACGTTATGCCGTTATAATCTTTTATTATAAATACTTTGGCTCTCATATTTATGTTTGTTTTAGCACTTCTCCGAAATCGAGTTTAAGGAGTACAGGAACTTTCATTTTTATTAATCTTTTTAGAAGCCCTATATTCACTGATCAGAGACTCTAAAAACACTTCTTTCTTTGATTTTAACGCCCTTTCTCTTTTGTCTTTCCAGATACTGATATTATCATTTAAAAGACAGAAGTCCACTAAAGCAAAGCCACCTGCCCTGTATATGGGAATAATCTCTTTAGAAAAAACAGGAATATTGGCATCAAAGAAAGCCTCTTTTGCAAAGTGTGACATCTCATTTTCGCAAATAATTGCCAAGACTGCCTTATCTATTAAAATGTTTGCTGTAACGTTTCCCCCACCTGTGCCATCTGCTAAAAAGACCACGTCCCTCCCGGATATTCCATACTCTCTTTCGGTCTTTAAGATTGAATTTTTAGTAAATGCATCAACTATCTTAACAGGCTTTATCCTCTGAAAAAAATTCAGTACGCCTATCTCTTTTAGCTCATTGATCCTATCTTTCAATTTTAAATTGATCAATTCCATTTTTTTAAGCTCTTTTCTTAATATTGATATCTCTTTATTCTTTATCTGGATTTCCCTTGATTTTCTAACATCTACTTTTATATCATTTTTAATACCGTTTATCAATCCATTTAAATCATCTATTTTCTCATCTTTTTCTGATAATTTTAGCTTCAATTCATCTATGAACCTTTTTAATCGATTTATCTGCTCTTTCTGGTTTTTTGTTTTTTCTTTCAATTTAAGGATTTGTGCGTCAACGTTTTTTTCGTCTTGAATCTCTTCAGTGTCTATTTTCTTATCCTCTTCATCTTTTAAGTGAATCAGCGTGGAAATGGCGGAGCCTATTGAAAAACCATTTACCACTAAAGCTTTAACTTCGTTTATGTCTAAATCTTCAGGGGTTTTTTTTTCAATCTTTTCAAATTTGATTTTAAAGCTACCATACGCCTCAATTGCGGCAGCCAGAGCATCCCTTTCATGCTCATTTTTATAACCTATATGCCTTGTTAATCTGGTTTTTTCTTCAACAAGTAGCGATTGATCCGGTTCGAAGAGGTGGGCGTCAAATGCCCTCTTTATCTTTTCCACATTACAGGGGGTGGGCGTAACATCAGAGGCGACAATCAGCGGATGTCCAAAGGTTACTATCTGGTCTATAACATCTGACGACGATAGATTTCTGGAGCTTAAAAGCTCAATCAACTCACCTTTCAGATTCAATATGGCTATAGCGGTTGTGGTTCCAGGGTCTATTCCAACTATTACATGCTCTCTGCTTTTTGGTATTGGAGATACCTTAAAGTTCACTCATACACCTCTGATCGGTGCAGTGGAATTCGTCTCAACCAATCTATATCTGCCCTGTAAAGATCCCTGAGGTCTGTTAGCCCGAGTTTAAGCATAGCCAACCTTCCAACACCAAGTCCCCATGCTAAAACGGGATATTTAACCCCTACTGGCTCGGTTACCTCCTGTCTAAAGACGCCGGCACCTCCAAGTTCGATCCACCTATCACCCATCCTTATCTCAGCCTCAACAGATGGTTCAGTATATGGAAAGTACCCGGGGCGGAAACGAACCTCAAAGCCCATTTTTTTATAAAATTCAGAGAGCAGACCAAGTAGATTACTAAAAGAGACATTTTCATCCATGACGATGCCTTCCAGCTGCTCGAATTCAGGGGTGTGTGTGGGATCAATTGCTTCTCTTCTATAGACCCGGTCAATGCAGAAAACTTTCACAGGTGGATCCGGATGGTCATAAAGATACTTTATAGTAATAGCTGTGGTATGTGTCCTGAGCACATTTTTTCTTGAAAGTGTTTCACTCCAGCTCCCACCCCACCCCATAGAATCTATTTTTCCACCATGCTCATGCATTTGTTTAACCTTTTTTGAAAGATCCCGGGGTATTTCGGATTCGGTTGATTCGGTGTTAAGATAAAACGTGTCCTGCATATCCCTTGCAGGATGATCCTGTGGTTGAAATAAAGCATCAAAATTCCAAAATGACGATTGAATAATATCGCCTTTAATCTCTGAAAAGCCCATTTCTAAAAAGATCCTTCTTATATTTTCCAGAATCCTTCTGTAGGGATTTATTTTAGCCGGAAAAATCTCCTGAGATGGTAGATTTATATCATATTTACGAAAACGCTTATTTTTCCATTCCCCCGACCTTATCATTTCAGAAGTCAATCTGGTGGCATCATAATCAACCGTGGTATCTTCAATCGCTGATATCTTA
>DAOWMC010000123.1 GCA_030643285.1 Methanobacteriota archaeon
AGGGACCGTAACATTAATAGTATTACTTATTGCCGAAGAGTTATTGAGCTCCTATGAATTTGATGTTGCGCAAAGTTCCGATGTCGCCCCGATCAAACAGAGGAGAATAAAAAAACTCCTGCGTGCTATAAACATATCAACCATTCCATTGATTATCACTTTTATTATGATTGTAGTCGTTAAGGTCTTTGAGGTGCTTTAACCAATTTAACCAAGCATACGTTCAATGCGTTTTAGCGGAATTGGTAACATATTATTAAGCATATCCCTATCTAATTTTTTAATGGTTTCCTGTACAGGTGGCACATTTTCATTTTCTACCATGCGATAGAGCATTGTGGCCCTGATCATTTCACCCACAGTAATTTTTTCGTCCTCAAGTAGTTTTATCCCCTGTTTTGCCTGTCTGATCGTTGGTCTGAACGTGACAATTGAATCTTTATCTGCGATGCTTTCATCAACCGAGCCCTCATCAAAAATACCCTGCCCACTTACAATATAAAAGGTTTTGAGAATTTTTTTATCATCTTTGACAACCACAATCTTTACTGTGCCTATCCCGGCATCATCCATATTTTTATAGATAAAGCCCATTTTCTCAGAATCGCCTTCCAAAAGATCCAGGCTATTTTGTATTTCATTCATCTCCTGTTCATAATCCATTTTATCTTTCCAGAACGACCATCCGTCATACGCTGCCGATGGTATAGCACAGCTCGCCAGTAAAAGAACAACTATAGAAAGGCTGGTGAATATCTTTGCATGCATGAATAGTATTTATTAGCTCTTGGTATATAAAATTAAGGCGAGGGTTTTAGAGTCAGAAGACCTATGGAACCAAATCCAAAAGAGAAAAAAGATCTGATGAGGGTGTAAAATGTCAAATGACAATCGTAGTAGCCGTACTAAAATGAAAAAAACAGGCGTAGAAGTCTCAATCGTGCTTCCGGCATGTAATGAGGCGAATATAATAGAAAATGCCCTGAATCAGACAAAAGATTCACTGAGTTCCATTACCTCATCTTTTGAGATCATTATCGCAGAAGATGGATGTACCGATAAAACGGATGTCATATCATCCGAACTGGCAGGTAGATACGGATATGTAAAGCATCTACACAGTGAAAAGCGCCTGGGAAGGGGCAGGGCACTAAAGCAGGCTTTTAGCATTGCAAGAGGGGAGATATTAGTGTACATTGATGTGGACCTTGCTACTGATATGGGGCACTTAAAAGAGCTTATTGAGGTAATAAGAGGGGGTTATGACCTTGCAACAGGATCAAGAATGCTAAGGCAAAGTGATGTAAAAAGACCGGCTAAAAGAGAAATAGCCAGTACAGGGTTTAATTTTTTAGTGAGGATCATCTTACGGTCAAAAATCAGGGATCATCAGTGCGGCTTCAAATCATTCAAAAGAGATGCTTTATTTGATATGATGGGTGAGGTAAGGGACAACCATTGGTTCTGGGACACAGAAACTCTGGTTCGAGCTCAAAGAAAGGGATACAGGATAAAAGAATTTCCTGTAAGGTGGAGGCATGGAACCAACACGAAAGTAAAACCAAAAGATGTTTTTGATATGGGCCTTCAGATTATCAGGCTGTGGCTGGACTTAAGAAGGGATGGAAAAAAACATGGCAAAGGTCACAAATAAGGTAAAACGGACTATAATTCAATGTATAATAGGCATATCGATTGTTGCTGCACTTTTATACAAGCTAAATGCCAGGGAGATCTTTGATGTAATTCTGAAAATAGATGTTCGGTATTTTCTGCTTGCAGCTATTACATATTTACTCTACAATGTGTTAATGGCTTTCAGGGTATCGTACCTTCTTGGTAAGGTAGGCAAAGTTACTGATTACCATGTTTTTTCCGCTCATATGGGAGCAATGATTGCCTCAGATGTTACTCCTGCAAGAGGTGGTTATTTTATACTACCATACCTACTTAAAAGACTCAATCAATCTGATGTTGCCGAGGGCATGGCAGTTATAATAGCCCCGGCAGGCCTTGAATTTATATTGAAGGTTGCTGGAGGTTTCTTAGGTATTATCCTGCTTTTTTCATCGGTTGGAATAAATAGAGGTATACTCGTATCGCTTTTTATTGCAGGAATCATGTGTTTAGCCGTTGGAATTGTAATGGTCGGGACAATGTGGACAAAAGAAAGTGTGTCCTCGAATCTCCTGTCAAAAATTCCATTTTTTGGGAAGTTTCAAAAGGACTATCTCAGGATTAAAGAAAAAAGCTTCATGATCAAAGATAGTGTGCATGTCATAATCGGACTATACATGGTTTGCTGGATGTTAACGGGATTGCAATGGTTTTTTGTGGGAAAATCATTGGGCCTTGACCTGCCGTTTTACGTGTATTTTTTGCTGCATCCGCTGATTACCATGTTATCGTTTATTCCCATAACGCCGGCAGGTGTCGGACTGATGGAGATGGGTGCAACGGGTGTTTTTTATTTACTTGGGGTGGGCACAACAGTTGGCCTTGCCTTTTCGCTACTTGCCAGGCTAAACAGTATCTCGGTTGATCTTATAGGCCTGGTTGAGATAACAAAGGCATGGGATATACTTTCGGAAAGATTGGGAGGGGATAAAAGTGGAAAGTAGGAATTGGTGAATCAACGATTATCTTTTACAAAAGACTCGATTCTTGAAAGTGCCTCTTTTAGCACGTCCTTTGATACCGCATATGCGCATCTTATGAAACCCTCCCCGGAGGCCCCAAATACGTTTCCCGGAACCACAGCAACCTTTTTCTCGTTGAGTAGTCTTTCTGCAAATTCTTCTGACGATAGCCCTGTGGTCTTGATCGATGGAAAGGTATAAAAAGCCCCTTTTGGCTTAATGCACTCTAATCCAATTTTGTCAAGCCCTTCTACCATTAATCTTCGTCTCCTATCATAATCTGCAACCATTTCCTTAACAGCTTCATCACAACTTTTCAAAGCTTCTATTGCAGCGAATTGCCCGGTGATCGGGGCACAGAGCATAGTATATTGATGTATCTTCATCATTGCCTCGATAATATCCACATTTCCAGCGACAAAGCCTATCCTCCATCCGGTCATAGCATAAGCCTTTGAAAGTCCATTTAAGAGAATCGTTCTATCTCTCATCCCATTTAAAGAGGAAAAGCATGTATGTTTACCCTCATATGTCAACTCCTCATAGATCTCATCCGATATTACAATCAAATCATGCTCGTTTACCACATCAGCAATCCCTTCCAACTCTTTTTTGCTCATGGTTGATCCGGTTGGGTTATTTGGGTGAGAAATGATTAATGCCTTTGTCTTATCTGAAACGGACTCATTTATCTGTTCGGGTGTTGGTTTAAACTCACTTGAGATGTCAGTTGAAATCGGAACAGCAATTCCACCGGCAAATGTTATGCATGGTGAATATGAGACGTAACAGGGCTCAGATATTATAACCTCTTCACCTGGATTTATTATGGCACGTATTGCAAGATCCAATCCCTCAGAAACACCGGCTGTGATGAGGATTTCATCTTTTGGGTTGTATTCTAATTTATAACCTTTATTTAGCTTCTGTGAGATTAGGTCCCTGAGTTCATACAGGCCCCAGTTGGAAGTATAGGATGTATAGCCCCGCTCTAATGAAAATATACACGCCTCACGAATCTGCCATGGTGTCACAAAATCGGGTTCACCAACTCCTAAAGATATAACATCTTCCATTTCCAGTGTCATATCAAAAAACTTTCTTATACCTGACTTGGAAATCGAATTAACCCTCTTTGAGATGATTTCTTTTTTAATTTTTAATTTTTTTGGCATCTTACCTACTCTTATCGGATTCCTTCAGCATCTTACCCATGCAAACATGATTCAATCTAGCCTTTTCAATGCAATCATCCGATTCACAAAGTATCCGACCAAACAATACGGTTCTGGCATCAGCACCACAGAATTCACACTTTTTATCCCGAAGAAATTCGCTTACGCTCATAATAGTACCTTTTAACTTTTAGATTTCTCTATCCTCTGGCAGTTTGTATGTAATAGCGTATTAAATTTTTTATAGATTGATGGATGATCAGGGATAGTTATAGAAAATAATAAGAGTAAAGAGCTGAAAAGGGTTTTGTAAGATATTGTTATATTTAGCGCCGGTAGTGTAGTGGTTATCACTGGGGCTTGCCAAGCCCCGAACCCGGGTTCGAGTCCCGGCCGGCGCAGTTTTTTTGTATCGGTTGGATTTAGGGGTTGTTTTTGGTGCTTTTGTGGAGGTGCTTTTTTATTCTATTTTTGGTATTGAAGCGGTATGTATGCAAGTTAGCAGTCCGTAGCATAAAGCGAATACTGCTGCGTCGTAAGGAAATTAATCAGGAAGGTCGAACCCGAAGCGTAGAGGTGAAGACAAAAGACAGCACCAAGAATCCGGAAGTGCCGTGCTGTCCTTCCTCAGCGTAGGGGTAATGGAATGTTAACAA
>DAOWMC010000042.1 GCA_030643285.1 Methanobacteriota archaeon
CCAGGTTGTTCACACAGGTATTTTTTGTGATATTATTGTTATCGCTTGAATATGATAGATAAATGCCGTTCCAGCCATTCGAGTTGGCTTTGTTTTCCATGAGCTTGTTGTTGTTCGAATTTGACAGATGAATCCCGTTATTGTTGTTAGAATCAGCTGTATTGTTTATCAGTATGTTGTTGTTTGAGAAGGCCAGATAAATACCGAAGAAGTCTTCTGATGCATCATTTTTGGAAATGTTGCAGTAATTGGCACCGAATAGATAAATTCCAGCCGTTTCATTTAAAGTTGTATTTTCAACTCCGAACCCACTTATATTCACATAGTCCGAAGTTACCTCAAAAACATGATCACTTGAATTCAATGCGTTTACAATGCAATTTGCATACCCGTTCTCTGATTGGATCGTTAAACGCTTATTAATATCCACATTCTCATAGTAAGTCCCATCACCGACGATGATCGTGTCGCCATCTGTTGCGTTGTCCACTGCTTGCTGAATTGTCTGGTTTCCGACCTCCACATATATCGTCGCCCCACTTGCAACTGCTGTGGAAAAGGAAAGAAACACAAAAGTCATAATCATAATAAATATTGGAATATAACAAACTGTTTTAATAGCCATGTATATCACCCCAAAAAGTTAAAAATAGAAAACATATGTTTTAGATATTAACAATCTAAAACCGCATCGATCTTATATCTTTTACAGAGTGAAGTTATAGATTCTTCACGTATCTTAATTTCATTCTTAAGTAGCTTAATCTGGTCTAATAAGACATCTACCTGTTCGTTCGCCTCATCTTGTATTTCTTCATCCATCCTATAGATATTGATCTCATCAATTGGTTGCATATTATTCACCCTTACTCCATATATTGTGTGTGACTAATAAAACTGTATCGGAAACAACCTTTTAGGCGGTTTAAACTGATAGGTACTTCAATGCAAGATTTTATATTATTCTCTTTCCATAAGTATAGCGTCATATATATAGGTCTAATAGTTATTAAAGTTGGAGGTTTAAAAATGGCAAAGGTTTACTATGAAGAGGATACGAGCATAGATGCGTTAAAAGGTAAAGTTGTGGCTGTAGTTGGCTATGGAAGCCAGGGGAGGCACCAGTCCCTCAATATGAGAGACTCGGGGCTCGAAGTGATAATAGCTGAGTTGGAAGGAACGGATGCATGGAAACAGGCAAAAGATGATGGATTTGAAGTTGTTAGTGCGGATGAAGCAACAAAGAGGGGAGATTTAATAATAATCGTTGTACCCGATGAGCTTCACGAACCCGTTTACTGGAATTTTATTCACGATAATTTAAAAGAGGGAAAGACAATCGGTGTTTCTCATGGATACAGTGTTTTGTATGAACTGATAAAACCACCAAAAAATGTTGATATTGTTATGATAGCCCCCAAAGCGCCCGGACCCACGGTGAGAATAACATACACGGAAGGGTTTGGTGTGCCATCTTGTATTGCTATCGAAAATGATTACAGTGGAAATGCGCTTAAAACTGCCCTGGCGTGGGGAAACGCAATTGGTTCTGCACGTGTGGGAATAATTGAGACGACGATTAAAGAAGAGGTGGAGACCGACCACTTCGGAGAGGTTGCCGTTTTATGTGGTGGATGTGCCGAATTGATTAAGGCCGGATTTGAGGTTTTGGTGGAAGCAGGCTACCAGCCAGAGATCGCCTACTTTGAGTGTTTAAATGAACTTAAGCTTATAGTCGATCTAATCTATGATGGTGGTATAGAGTATATGTGGGATGCCGTTAGCAATACTGCCGAATATGGTGGTAGAGTACCTGGAAAGAAAATAGTTACCCCCGACGTCAAAGAGAACATGCGACAGTTGATCCGAGATATCCAGAATGGGGAACATGCCAAAAATTGGATACTTGAACAGAAAGCCGGAATGCCAGTTCTTAATCGACTTAGGGCAGCAGAGAAGGAACATCAGATCGAAGAGGTTGGCAGGCAGCTCCGGAGCATGATGAGAAAGAAGTGACCCTGGCCAAATTACCAAAGGATGAAAAAAAAGCAGCTTGAGATTATCCTTGAGGGTGTAGAGGGTTTTTTAAATCCAAATGCCGCGTTGGAGCAGTATATTACGCCTGCGCCGGTTGCTGCAGAACTTCTACACTTTGCAAACCTTAATGGTGACCTGTGCGGGGACGTATATGATCTGGGATGTGGCACCGGTGTTCTTTCAATCGGTGCCAAGATTTTAGGTGCAAAAAAAGTAACGGGGTTTGATATAGATCCGGATGCAATTGGGGTGGCAAAAAAAAACGCACTTTTATTGGATGTGGATGTTGAATTTATGTGCTGCGAGGTTGGTGATGTAGAAGGGTCAGTAAATACAACTCTAATGAACCCACCGTTTGGGGCTCAGACCAGGGGAAGCGATAGAAAATTTTTAAAAAAAGCTTTTGAAGTCGGGAGGGTTGTTTACTCAATTCACAATCTTGGGAGTGGTGGTTTTATAAAAAAGTTCATAAAGCCAAATGTTATTACGGATCAGTATCCAATAAATCTCCCAATCAAGCGTACATTTAAGTTTCATGAGAAGGATATACTAACTATAAAAGTCGAATTATACAGAATGACAAGATTAGAGGGAAAATAAATGACAGAAGATAACTTAATGTTCCCCGGTGATTTTATAGGGACATCAGAGGAGTTCATGCCGGGTGAAGGGACCTACGATGAGAATGGTAATATATATGCATCAACTATCGGCATACTTACCAATAATACGGAAGAGAGAACGGTTGGTATAATTCCAAAAACCAGTGTTCCATCTGTTGTTAAAACAGGGGACATCATAATTGGAAGAGTCACCGAAGTTAAAGAATCGGTTGTTGTGGTAAGCATTGCCTACATAAAAGGTAATGAAAACAGGAGCCTGGCAAATACCGAGCAGGGCGTTATCCATATATCAAACGTAAAAAATGCTTATATCTCCAATTTACGTTACGAGTTTTCATATAGGGATATAGTCAAGGCACAAGTTATTGATCCGAAAAGCATGCGACTCAGTACGGTGGAAAATGGCCTTGGGGTTCTAAAATCTATTTGCAGTAGATGTAAAACTACGATGAATAAAAAAGAGGGCGGAAATGATAATACACTGGAGTGCCCCAAATGTAAGAGGGTCGAGACGCGTAATGTATCTGAAACATATGGGTCAGGGGTAGCATAGGTGATCTTGTGCAGATCAATATACTCAAATCTGATAAAAATGAAGCGCTGATAGAGTTCGTGGGGGAAAATAACACCTTTTTAAATGTCCTGAAATCGGTACTTTTACAGGATGAAGATTTAAGAATGGTTACATATGATATCAAATTTTCAACCAGCCACCCAATATTATGTATTAAAACCACAGAAAAAGATCCTTTGGCTGCTCTGAAAGATGCAGCATGCAATCTGGTTTCCCAGTGTGATGAGTTCAAACAGGTATTTAATGAGAAGACAAAAAGCATATAGATAGAAGAAATTGATTTTGTTTGATGATTGGTTATACTGCGATGTTTGATATCTAGGCTGTGTATGTGAAGGGGGGTTAAGATATGGGTTGGTGTGAAATTGGAGTTGGAAAAGTTCGGGATAAGCGAAGGTATATCGGAGGTTATTGTAACCACAGCCTCAGATCTAGGGGAATTTAATGCGGCACCTATAGGAATAATATGTGAGCGGGGAACAACCAGTGCAAAGATATATCCCGATTCGCATACATATGAAAACATCAATTCAAATGGAATGATGGTTGCAAACATAACAAATGATCCTGAGTTATTTGTTTTTTCTGCATTTGGTGATCTTGGCACGGACTACTATGAGAAATTTCACGGTTATCCGGTAATCAGAGTCGCAAAGGCGTGGATTTTGTTCAGCTGTGAAATTTTACAGAGCGAAGAACAGGATCATCACAAATATTTTGTGATATCACTTGATCCGATATCTGCAAAGGTCAACTTTAATGATTTAAATGCTGTAAGCAGGTCGAAAAATGCAGTGATCGAATCGACTGTTCACGCAACTAGATATATGGTGAGTAGAGACAAAAGATTAATGGAATGGGTAGATTATTACGACACCATTGTTTCAAAGTGTGGTGGGCCAGGTGAGAGGAGGGCAATGGAAATGTTATATGAATTCCTGGGTTGTCAAAGAAAGCACGATATTTAAAACGCTCGTTTTTGGATTGTCTGGCGTTTTTCTACCTATACATACCCTCATCACCTGAATAATTTTTGTTTTTATCTTCCGGTAAGGCGATTTCACCAAACCGGCCTTCATATTTCTCTATATTATCATTTAGAGCTTTTAAAAGTCTTTTTGCATGTTGAGGGGTTATTGCCACAATCGCTTTCATATGTCCCTTATTTGTCATTGGAACCATCTGGACAAAGGATAATGTAAACTCATCATCTTTATGGTTGATCTGGATACTGTTACTGTAAACCGGCTGCAGGTTTCCAGGGATCTCTATGTTTATCTCAGCTTTTCGGTCTTTTTTTTCTTTCATTCTACCTCTACGCCAAACTCTTTTAGTTTTGTATTGAAGATGTCTTTTATTTCCGCCAATTTTTCCTCGGTTTTTGCCTCGTACCGTATAACAAGTGCAGGCTCGGTGTTTGACGCCCTGACCAAGCCCCATCCGTCTTCTAACTCGACCCTTACTCCATCTATTGTGATAACATCATACTTTGAACTGAAATCTTCCTTTATCTTATCCACAATATCAAATTTACGATCATCAGGGCAGAAAATCCTCAGATCAATCATGGGATAAGTCGGGATTGTTGAGGTGATCTCTGATAAAGTTTTATCGGTTCTTGAAAGCATCTGTGCAATTTTGGCGCTTGCAAATATTCCATCATCGAAACCGAAGTTTTCAGCGAAAAAGAAGTGCCCACTTGTTTCCCCACCAAATATTATATTATCTTCTGACAACTTCCTCTGTATAAAGCTATGGCCAACCTTCCACATTAATGGCTCGCCACCAGCGTCTTTAATGTCCTTAATTAAAATCCTGGAGGCTTTAACCTCAAAGAGTATCTTTTCGCCTCTGTTATCTTTCAAAAGGTCCCGGGTTAAAAGAATCACACTACAATCGCCCTTTAAATCGTTACCCTTCTCATCTATGAAGACAACCCGATCTCCGTCACCATCATAGGCAATTCCCAGATCAGCACCCTCTTTCATTATCCTGTTTTTGATTTCTTTCAGGTTTTCTTCAACAGTCGGGTCAGGTGGGTGATTTGGAAAATTACCATCGGGTTCACAATAAATCTCAACCACATCACAACCCAATTCCCTAAATATCGGGGGTGCTATTGGCCCACATGTTGCATTTGCCGAGTCTATCATCACCTTTAATTTTTTTTGGAGTTTAAACTTTTCAGTTATGTATTTTTTGTAAATATCAAGGATTTCTATCTTTTCTACCTTACCTTTTCCCTCCCTGTACTTTCCGGTTTCGATTATTCTCTCGAGTTCCTGTATTTCCTCTGATGTTAGTGGTAAATTTCCCCGATTAATCTTGAAACCGTTGTATTTTGGGGGATTATGGGATGCAGTCAACATTATACCACCATCCTTTTTAAAATATTCAATCCCGAAATACAAAACAGGAGTTGGAACCATTCCAATATCAGTCACATTAGTGCCAGTTGAAACAAGTCCACTTATCAGTGATTTTTTTAAGTCTTCAGAGCTCAATCTGTTGTCCATCCCCAAAACCATGTCGCCATTCAGGTATGTACCAAATGCCTTTCCAATGTTTTCAGCAATTTTCGTTGTAAGATCCTCGCCAAAAACGCCTCGTATATCATATGCCCGAAATATGGTCATGGATTATATTCTTATGCATATGACACAAAAATCTTTTTATTGGAAAACATATAATTAAGATGTAATGGTGCAATCATTTAAAAATGTCAAAGAATTAGGCATAAAAGCGGTCGATAAGGAGCTAAATATGCTAAAAATGGGAACCGAAGAGCTGACTTTGACCTGTTCGCACGGAAAGATAATTGTATGGATCGGAAGAAAAGCATCAAAAGAACTTATTAGAAGGGTTATTTTTGATATATCAAAAATTGATTCATGTATTGAACTTGAGTTTGAGGTAATATGTGATTTTGAGTCAATACAAAGCTACGAGAGTAAGGGTTTTATTTTAGTTTCATACGCAAAGGCATATGGAGGATATAAAGCAATATTTAACATACCATTTTCAAATGAAGAGTCCCTCATCTGTTTTTTGGATTTTATCATGGAGGACATAAAAGAGACAAACATCACACAGTCACTTCTCTGGGATGGTAACGATGCAAAGATAAGGTTACTTTTTGACGAATTGAGTGATATACAGGGATGGGTTATAGAAGAACTATATATAAGGAGCGAGGGGAGTTCTGACAAAATCAAATTAATTTGATCTGTTTTAATAGATTGCACGATTTACACAGTCTGTCACCTGAAGGGGCCCCACAGACCTCACATCCTAAAAGATCACAAGTTTCGACCTTTACCGTATCTGAAATTTTTTCAAAGCCGCGCATTAAAGCGTATTTCGAGCCTGGATGATTGACCTCATAACCGTTTATCATATCCCTTATCTCCTCGCGTAAAGCAAATTTTGCATATGGGCATTCACTATCATCAAGGCATAAATTATTTATTATGGCATAAAGAGCAACCTCTTATATCCATAAGCGGCTTTATCCTTGGGACAAACCCTTCTTTTATATTTGCCCTTCTTACCAATCGCTCGATGTCTCCCCGAAGATAGTTCATCAGAACCGTCTGAGATTCATCGTCAAGGTTGTGCCCTGTTGCAAGTTTTGTACAATTTAATTCCATTGCCGTTTTGTTTAAAAGACCTCTTCTTAAAACACCGCAGAATGTACAGGGTTTTTGATCCTGTTTTTGTTTAACAATTTCATCCAGTGTTATACCGTAACTTTCTTCAAAAGAAACGACCGTATGCTCAACTCCGATTTTTTCCGTAAAACTTTTGGCCAGTTTAATGGTATTTTTACGATAACCTTTTATTCCTTCATCAACGGTTATGGCTTTTAATGTGATGTCTGCCCTTTTTGAAAAAAATTTATTCAGGACATAAAGTGTGACTGTACTATCTTTTCCTCCACTGAGTGCAACTGCAATTTTATCATTTTTAACAATTTTAAAGTTCTTTCTAATGCTCTTTTTTATTTTTCGCTCAATGTCTTCAACCAGATGGACAGGGCAGAGGTGCATCCCAGAGTACTTTTGAAAAATTATTGCGTTATGTTTACACTTGCAACATCTTATTACAGTATCACTCATTTTTCCATAACCTGCTTGAAGTCAAACAAAAACTTTGCTACCGAGTATGAGAAAAGCTCCGATGCCCATTTTTTGCTACCTTTTTGGGACAGTGTAAAATCAATCATCTCAATCAACTTTACTCTATCTTCTGGTAGCAAACCCGAAAACATGATGTAATTTGACCGATGGCTTATGATCTCGCATTCAACATTTAGGGCACTTATAAGCGATTTCATCTCTGTAAGGGTGTCTTTAGGTTCTATAGCCTCGAACTGGCCCTTTATCTTCCGTTCGTATAACGATATGCCGGGTATGAACGTCAATGTATGAAGCCTTATCTGATCCGGATCAATCTCACTTAAAACCTCTGCTGTTTCATTTATATGCCTTTTGGATCCATCCTTTCCACCTAGGCCAATTATTATTGTCTGTGATAGCTTTATACCTGAATCTATAACCATCTTTCCTGCCTGTATCAGTTCTTCGGGGGTTACACCTTTTTTAATTTCCCTCAAAAGTTTTTCGTCACCTGTCTCCAGGCCCATGTAAAGCTTCCTTAATCCG
>DAOWMC010000016.1 GCA_030643285.1 Methanobacteriota archaeon
ACTCCCAGTTAACAGAGACCGCCTTTGATGCTGGCGTTGATTTTATTGGAGAAACACTCGGGAATTTAAATAGGTTTTTTCTCGACGAATCACGATCGTCGGAACTTGGGCAGTTGGCCGGTCAAGAACTTGAATATCCAATACTGGGTAGGGTAAATCTTGCTTTTATATGGGGCACATTCATTCTCACGGGTATAGGAGTTCTTACCATGCTCAAAAGATATAAGGAGATGATTATTCTACCTGACATAAAACTTAAAAAACCGGACTTCTTAAAAACAAAATTTGAAATTGAGTACCCGGCAATGGTATTTGTATGCTCAGGATTACTGGTGGCTATGGTGGCACTTCCTTTTGTTTCGGTGGGATATGGCCTCCAAAGACTATATACCCTTGTTCTGGTTCTCCTATCTGTTTGTTTCATCATTGGTGGGATAACATTGGCAGAGCATTCCAAGATAAAACCTTATCTGATCATTTTACTGATATTGATACCCTATTTCATGTTTATTACAGGTACGATATATCAGATATGTGGTGCCCCTGTTGAATATACTTTAAATTCGGGGGGGAAAGATTATGATAAGGAATATCTTCATGATCAGGAATGTTTTGCTTCAAGGTGGTTGAATGAACATGCAGAGGAAAACTCCCCAGTTAATGCCACCGATTATTATGGTGCAAGAAAGCTGATAAGTCAGGGAAAAATTACAGTGGAGAGGGCCCCCTACTCCTATTTTTTTGATCACCTCGACATCAGGGGGTATCTCTATCTTAGTTATAATAACGTGGTTAATGGTAAATTTGCAAAAAAAAGGATATCTTACAACATGAGCGAATATTCTGATACTTTTATTGATAAAAACAAAATATACAACAACGGCGGCTCTGAAATATGGAACTGAAAGTAAATATATGCATGCTAATCAGCAGAATTCAATACGATCCGAAAATGTGTATAGTACCACAAATCGGGATTGCAAGCTACATATCCAATTTTGGTCATGATGTAACCTGGATACTATCCTCCGAAGAGATAAAAGAAGTTCAAGAGACTGCTTTTGATGATGCCCGTGTTTTTGTCGTTCCATGCAAATACAGGGAAGGTCTTTTGAGGCCCATTACCAGAATATTATACGCTTTCAGAAGAATGAATTTTGTGTTTAATAATTTCAAGCAGGAAAAATATAACATGATATTTGTTAGAGATGAGGTGTTTGACGGCCTCCTGGCATTGTATCTCAAAAGAAGATATAAGATCCCATTTGTTTTTGAAATGTCAAATCCAATTGAACAGGAATATGAAGTACTTAAGTTTTATTCAAAGCGTAACTATTTCTTGAATTTTATTATGGGTGTATATGCACATCTTGTCATATATACCCTTCAAAAGGCGGATTTGGTACTTCCGACAACCAGATGGATGGAAGATGATTTTGCAGAGAAAGGAATAAAAAGATCGAAAATGATGGCATATCCAAACGGAATAAATTTGAATAGATTTATAAATGCAAATGGGGATGGGATAAGGCAAAAGTATGAATTGCAAAAATCAAAAGTGGTCATATATGTAGGGTCAATGGCAAGGATAAGACATTTGGATGTGTTGATTCATGCTTTTTCAAAAGTGAAAAAGGTCAAGGGGGATGCAAAGTTATTAATGGTTGGTGATGGATCAGACAGAGCAAATCTTGAAAAACTTGCAGGTGAGCTTGGGATTGGGGGTGATGTAGTGTTTACCGGCCAGGTTAACTTTAATGAAACCCCAAATTTTATTGCTTTGGCTGATATTGGAATATCCCCTGTCCCACCATTGGATTTTTATAAACTCAGCTCACCGATAAAAAGTTTTGAATACATGACATTGGGCAAACCGGTTGTGGCAAATGAAGAAATACCTGAACAAAAAGAAGTTATTGAGGGAAGTGGTGGGGGTATCCTGGTAAAGTTTGAAGCCGAATCGTTCGCAGATGGCATAGTTGAATTGTTAGATAATCACGATGGGGCAAAGGAGATGGGCAGAAAAGGGCGAGAGTGGGTGGTGAAGAATCGGTCTTATGAACGAATGTCGCAAAAATTAGAGAAAAGATATTTTGATTTATTAAGGTAAAAAAATGCCCGGTATATCTGGTTATTATAGAAAAACAGATTGTGAGTTGGCCAATGAGATGCTATCTCTACTGACACATGGAGAAAAATGGTTTGATGGAAAACCGATAAATCATCCGCATGGGTTTCATGGAATTGTAGATTTCAAATCTCGTTTGGAAAACGATTACGCTTCTTTAAATGGTAAAAGTGCGGTGGTATATGGGGATATCTATTCTTTTAAGGGGCAAAAATTAAGCAAAAATATGGCCGAAGCGGTATTATCTCTTTATGAAAAACACGGTCTGAATTTTTTGGAGTATCTTAACGGATCTTTTGTCCTATCAATCTATGATGATGGGAGTCTTGTTATCGCCAATGACCGATTGGGTTCAAAGAACATGTTTTACACAAAAAATTCGGATGGTATTTTGTACTCTTCGGAAGCTAAGGCTATTTTAGCAGAAAAGTCAATAAAATTGGAGTTGAATCCGGAAGCTATTTATGAATTTTTTACGTTTTCATTTCCGTTAGGTAACAAAACATTTTTTGAAGGAATGGAACTTCTTTCACCGGCAAGCGTTCTTATCTGTCAGCAGAACCGGATACAAGTAAAAAAATATTGGAACTTTAAATTCGAGAGAAAGAACAGGGGTAAAGATGTAAGTGATCTTTTCATAGATTTTGACACAATCATGGAAAAAGCTGTGGAGATGAGAATATCAGATAAAGAAAAAATTGGTATATTTCTGAGCGGGGGTGTGGATTCAAGATTAATTGCAGGATTTGCCAAAAGGATAGCAGATAGAAAAAATAAGGAATTAATAACCTTTACCTTTGGCACAAAAGATGGGTGGCAGGAAAAAATTGCAGGTCAAGTAGCCAGTGAATTAGGGATTGAAAATCGGTTTTATGAGATTCCTGCGGACATGATTGCCAACTATGCCAAAGAAGTGATTTATAAAGGAGATGGGCATATGAGAATCAGAGATGCTCATTTCATATCATCATTGGATAAGGTAAGTTCTGAAGTGGATTCGGTTTTGGCCGGATATCACTGTGATACGATCTTTGGTACGCATTTAAATGAAGATATTCTAGATATACATTGCAAAGATGAGTTAGAAGAATATATATTCGACAGATACGAGGTCAAACCGGTTGCACAGCATCTTCCGGAAATATTTTCGGAAGACTTTAGAGATGGTTATGATGGGGATGTAAAGGAAAACCTTGTTAATACCATAATGGAGGTTCCTTTTGATTCTTATGGTGATATCGCTCATTACTGGGACATACAACAGAGGGGTAGACGATACATGCTTTTTATCCCCAATTATATCAGGTGGTACCTGGGTATTATGGACCCTTTTTTGGATAATAAAGTTGTAGAATTTGCCATTAATCTTCCCTTAGAACTTAAATATAATAAAAAATTTGTATATATGGCGTGTAAATCACTTTTTCCAGACTTGACGGATATACCTTTGGAAAGCACTGGCTCCCCTTTAAGTGCCACAGGACTATCCATAGTGGTTCGAAGAGGATGTCGATTTGCCCTGACAAAAGCCAAGGGTGGTGTGGAAAAAATCACATCCGGAAAGATTTTATTTAAACCTAAAGAGTATAGGGGGTATGAGTACTGGTTGAGGACAGGGTCAAGAACGTATGTTGAAGATGTTCTTTTGGGTTCTTTTAAAGATTCAACATCTATCTTCGATCAAAAATATGTAGAAAATGTAGTACATAAACACATGAAAGGGAGAAATAACCATGATCAGCTTATATGCGATCTGATTAATTTTAAATTGATCGATGATATGTTTCTTACCCGGTGTAATAAATGAGTGGCGAAAATAGGGGAAAAAGAAAAGTGCTGATTATAGATGCCTATCACGACTCGGACAAGGGTGGTGTGGGTATTTTATGGGGGATGATCTATGCAATTAAAGATTCGTTAAAAAAACTTAAATTGGAGGGGGATGTAGAAATTGAGATCGTATATCGTTTCTCAGAAGATGATCCAAGATACAAAACAGCCCCAAGACACACTCAAAAAAAGTTTCCCGAATTGAAAATATACGGGAGTCCACAAAAGACAGACAGCTCAAATGTAAAAACGCAGTTATTCAATCTATCTCACTCGTTTTTAATGCTCTGTTTTCCAGGCATGTTCTTAAATCCAACGATAGAAGCAATAAAAGATGCAGATGTAGTTATTAGCAAAGGGGGACATTTCTATAGGTTGGCTCCAGGGTTTCTAAATATAATTGAAATGTATGAGCTGATCTATCCTCTACTTCTATGCGCCAGATTGAATAAAAAATATTTTATCGTTTCACATACAGTGGGCCCTCTTCATTATCCTGGTGTATGTCTGTTAAAATATGTATTTAATCGGGCAAAATTTGTTACTACAAGAGAAACCATATCGCAAAAAATACTTCAAAAAGTCGGTATAAAAAACGTGGAAGTAACGCCGGATACCGCATTCTATCTTCCCTCCGGTGATAAAGAAAAGGTTGAGCCTCTATTGAAGAGATATGGATTGCAGTATAAAGAATATGCTGTAATCATCGCAAGATACTGGAATTTTCCCAACAATGAGACCGAGACCGAACCTGCTTTACTTTACCAAAATTACATTGATACACTGGCAAGGACAGCCGATTACCTTGTTCAAAATTATGTAAAAAAAGTAGCCCTTGTTGTGCATACGATGGGGCAACATGATGAATTTGAAGAGGATAACAGGCCCATTTCCGCCATATACGAAAAAGTTAAAAACAAGAGTAGTGCTATAACTATAAACGAGGACCTGTCCCCTGACATGTTACTGGGGCTGTACCATTCGGCAAAAATTATGGTTGGGACACGATTACATGCAGTTATTTTTGCTACGGTCTCTGGTACGCCATCTATTGCAATTGCATATGGACATAAGACGTATGGGATCACATCGATGATGAAATTGAAGGATAAGGTAATAGATATCAATAACATTCAATACAACGATGTAACCAGATTGATTGATGAACTGATTGCTGATGAGATAGAATTCAGGAAAAATATTTTTGCTACTGTGAAAAACCTGAGGGAAAAAATTGAAGAAACAGTTGAAAAAATAATGAGGGAATTATGATTCGGATTTTGACCGATATAACATCACTCAAAAACATTGACCTTTGAAACCACAGCCCTTAGTTTCCCTGATTTGTCTTTTGTAATTTCATCTATAATTCTTGGTTCAACCTGGATGTTATCCCCAAAAATATCTTTAAACCTCGTCTCAATTTTGGGAATTATATCTTCTGAAAAATCATTTCCTTTTACCAATTCCACTGTAAATCTATCCACTCTTTCCTGAATTATCTTAAAATTTAACAACATGGATAAAAACGGATCCATAATGAGATTAACTGCAGTGGGTGATATAATTCTCCCATCCGGCAATTTTACAAAATCATCTGATCGACCCCATATATCTTTCATCAAAGGCAGTCCTCTACCACATGGACATTGTTCATCACTTGGGGTGGAAATATCTCCCACTTTGTATCTGATAAGTGGCATTGCATAAGAGTGCAAATTTGTAGCTACTACTTCTCCTTTTTCATTGGCAGAGATTTTTTGGTTATCTCTGATAAATTCCATTACAACCGTATCGACATCCATATGGTAACCTGCATGTTCACTACATTCCCATGCCATTCTCCCAGTCTCAATCGAACCATAGCCATCTATCGGATCTGTCCCGAATACTGAACTTATTACATTTCGGGATTCTTTATCTAAAACTTCCGAATAGGTGAATATCAATCTTGGGTTGATACTGATACTTTTATCTTGTACTGCCATCGCTAAAAGCTTGATTGACATTGGGTAGCCTGATATAACCTCTGGCTTAGTTTTTTTTAGAATTGTCACCTGATTTTCAATATTCTCAAAAACGGAAACACCAGTTGTTTTAGGTGTTCCAAAGCTCCTTTCGAGGATCCCTTCAATGGTACTATAATACCGACTTTTATTATTTTTTGGCATGGATACATTATGTGGGCCTGTAAGATCTAATCCTATATCTCCGCCACGTGTTCCATTCTCCCTCATTGTACGAATATATGCTGATCTTCTGACGGATAAATCCTTTTTATTAAAAAAGATACTCAATGATGTACCGGTTGAGCCACTTGTTGTGAATTTACGGCAATTGTTTATGTCCACATTCCTTGCGATAATATCCGATCCGGCACACTTGACCTGAGATTTTGTAATAACCGGAAGCTTGGAAAGATCATCAACCGTCTTAAAATCATCCGGTTTTACATTAAGTGAATCAAAAATTTTGTGATAAAACGGTACATTGTGATATGCATGTTTTATAATTGCTCTCAGTTTCTTTTTTTGTATCCTTTCTAATTCCGAACGTTTTAGCGATGTATTTCTTCTTAATGTATATATACTCTTATATAAACGCATATTATAGGTTAGAGCATCAACCATTTTTCCCATCTGAATTTTCCCCCACCTCATTCTTCGAATCAGGCATCTTTATAAGTTGCTTAAACAATTCAATATCTTCCGATGAAAGCCCCCTGGTCATATAGAGCATTACAAAATATATCACCGATGAAGCGATGATTAGGGCCACAAGATTAATCTCATTGCAGAAATAGATAAAAATAGCCATCACAATAGAGGCAAGCATTGGAGAGATGATTATCCTATGGAGTGGAAGACGATACAGGTATTTGGAAGCAAAATGAAAATACATGGCAAATAATACAACTCCGGTGATAATGGTGGCAATGGCGGCACCTGCATAACTAAAAAGGGGAATGAGAATCAGATTCAGGGCAACATTGATAAGGGCACCTAATCCTGTTGCAATGGCTATTTGATTCTGCTTATTAATTGCAACAAGAGTGGTGGCTATTGCACCATATGTAAAACCCAAAAAAACATCCCACGATAATATCTGGAGGGCGATAATGGAATTTTCAAATGCCGGACCATAAAACAGTAGAATAAATTTATCCGCCAGTAAACTTATACCCACTGAAAGTGGCAATCCTACAATTAAGAGATACTTAAAGGATTTCTCATAAGCAAACTTCAGCGAGTTTTCAGAGGATCTATAAAATTTTGAAGTTAACGGTAGAAGCGCTTGCCTGAACCACTGTGAAAAAGGTTTAAAGGCTAAAACCAATCCATAAGCGGCAGTATACCATCCAACCACCGCATCACCTTTCATCACCGAGAGCATCACAGCATCTATCCTTATATATATTAAAACAAAGATGGTCATAGCGCTGAGGGGGATAGCAGTCTTTAAGCTCTTTTTTAAGAACTCAAAATCAAATTCAATCTTGGGCTTTACAAATTTTTTTTCACAAATCAAAAAACCAAATAAAAATTCGAATATACCTGAAATAATAAATATTAGTGCAAGTTCCATTATCCCATATCCTAAAAACAGAACCAATAGCCCTAAAGAAACTCTTATCAGGTCCGCAAGTATCGTGATGCCTGCCTCATACTCCATCTTTTCAAAGGCACGAAATGTTACCTTAAAAAGGCCTGAGATTGATCCGAGGAGTGTATAAATACCAAAGAGATATACAATATTTTTTGTTTCTGCAGGATAACCCATTAAGTTTATTGTTATTACAATTGAGATAAAGACGATGATGGATAATAATAAACGAATACACAGGATATTACTCAAATATTTTTTAGCTTGAGTTTTATCTCTTGCAACATCTCTAACCAGTAGCGTGTCATATCCCAACTCTGAAAAAATCGCAAAAATCGCAACAAAGGCAAGAGCAAACGTGTATTTTCCAAATGCAACATCTCCCAATTCACGGGCGATGAAAATGGATAATATAAGCCCAAAAATCGAAATAACAGATTGTGCAATAAATAATGCTGCGGTGTTTTTTGCAATCCTCTGTACAGTATTCATCTTATCTTAGCCAGTCTTAGTCCCACAGTGATATGATAGATTTATTCTATACCAGCTTTTCCCCCATCAAAAATTCCGCTGCCATCTATAGATATATCACTTTACTAAAAAACTTTCCCCTACCTTCACACAAAAGTAAATCAGTGTAATCCGTGTTAATCTGTGTCTGATATCGCCCTATTCCTCAGTCAAGTGTTAAACCGGTCATATAAACTTTATGTACATATAATTTTAATACTTGTTCAAAAAATGTGACTGTAAGTTCAAAAAAAATGTGACTGTCTTTGTAAAAATTTCATGAGCGGTGAGGGGGCGCTTTGGACGTGGCAATAGAACTTAAGAACATAAAAATACGAAAGATAATTGGGGTTGTATTTTGTTATTTGGTCGTGGGTGGTATTTTGATAAGTATGACGCCACACCCCGCTATAGCTTCGGGCCAGGATGAGGTAGGGGTATGGATGTTTGTTGGTAGTATCAGCGAAACCGCACAATCAAATCTAATCGAATATGGTGCTGATATTGTAATTTTAGGTAAATTCGAATGCAATAAAGATGGTACATTGGCACAAGAGTTTACCTCCCGCGATAAAGACTTTATGGACTGGTGTGATGATAATGATATCCAGATTCATGTGGCAATATACTCCGGGGGTAGTGGTTGGGATTATGATAACTGGTTGGGGCAGGAGGAGGTGAGTGAAAATTTATTAAACGATATTGATACAAAAATTCTTAACAAAACAGAGGAGGGTTATAAAATAGATGGGATTCATCTCAATCTTGAACGTATATCTGACTGGCCACCTTCCGATGATGCAGCATCTGACTACGCTCAATTTTTAACAGATTTAAGAAATTTAACAGACTCCAAAGGGCTATCAATTGCCATATCTGCAACTCCGGAACCTTTTATACATTATGATGAAACATACTATATAATCGAAAAACTTGACTTTTTTGTTGGCATGCTTTACTGGGCAGGGGCATACGGATGTGAAAATTATGATGATGTTGGAAATTGGTTTTCATCGAGCAATTACAGTTGGCTTGAAACCAAAGTAGATGACTATGCCTCAAAAGCAGAGGAGTTAAATGTAACTTTTTATATTTATATGGGCACCTTTGGCACAAGAATCGATATCAATGGAGATCCAATTCGAGAAGAATTACAAACCGATGAATCCGAGTACGTTAATGATAACATTAACGAATTAAAAGATGTTGAAAACTCTTTTTTAAACTCGTCCGGTGTTTTGCTTTATAAATTCAAAGATCTGGAAAATCCCGATAAAACACTTGTGTGGAAAACACCATTTGGTATAAAAAAGGGAATTGACACGATAAAGGAAAATGGTGGTGATAAATATAAAGGCATCGTATTATTTAGATATAGGGGTACACAGGATCCTGATTGGAATGCGATCAACGGGAGTGAAACGCATCCATTTCCAAAAGTGTCTATCGAGGAAATTGCTAATAGCAGTACCACCAAAACCATTCGTATCAACCTGACCAACCAGCAGGAAACAGAAGATACAAAGTGGGGTGAGGGTGCAACAGGTGTTCACATACATCTTACCGATGCTGAATTTACGAGCGTTGATGAGGGTGACTTTGATGCAATTTATGCATTAAATGATGAAGCAGAGGAAATTACAATCGCTGGAAGTAGCATTATTCATCTAACCAAGACTTATTTACTTGGAGAAAAAACGGCTTTATCGGGTGAAATAGAAATTGAAGTCACAGGGGACAACCCCGTTATCTATTACAGAGGATGGACTTTGGACAAGGACAACCTGGTTGAATCCAATCACTCAAATCATACTGGAGATTGGGTTAATTACGTTGCAAGAGATCCATTTGATCATGTCGATGATATATATGATGGAACCCCCAATTTTATAAATTACAGGTGCTATGCAATGATTCAGACTGCTTCACACACCGGAAATGCTAATTTTGCCTCAAGTTCGGGTATAATAAAAGACCTTATTTCAATAAACGAAGCCGATCTACCAGAAAAAAACCCATACTTTGATTTTCCACATGGGCTTTTTGGATTTAATATAACCGGGCTAAAAAATGGTGAAACAATTAATGTGACAATCGACTTTCCACAGGATATACCAACAACAATGCAGTACTTTAAATATAATACCTCTTCTGAAGAATGGTATCAGATACCAATTGGCAGTAATGATGGGGGTGCCATAATATCAATCCAACTAACCGACGGTGGGATTGGGGATGATGATGGCGTTTCAAATGGAGTAATCGTAGATTGTGGGGGTCCTGGAATCCAGATGGCACCAAACATCACATCCTTTTCACCCGAATCGTCTGTAAGCGATATGGAGGGATCATTTAGAACATTCAAC
>DAOWMC010000189.1 GCA_030643285.1 Methanobacteriota archaeon
TGCCGAAGAAGCCGAGTCCTATCCGGATAACACATCCTCGTTTGTGGATAAGTTCAACAGTGTTCTAACTGAGTCTGTCGCATCGTTTTCAGAACCACCTCAAATAAAGGCGCCATTAGTGGACATGTACAAGAAAGATATAGTCAGAAAAGCAATTGAGGTTAATGCGCCTGTTTCACTAACATGGTCATGCTACCTTAATTATGAAAAACATTGTGGAGAATGTGAGGCATGTCAGCACAGAAAACGAGGTTTTAAAGAAGCAAAAATAAAAGACCCAACAGATTATATGACTGATTAACCTGTAAAATACTTATAAGAGGGATTAACTTGAGAATCGCACTTAAACTGGCATATTTGGGGACATTGTATTATGGCTTTCAGATTCAGCCCGATGTACCCACAATTGAGGGAGAGTTATTCAAGGCTTTTGCAAAATTGGGAATCTTTAATGACCCGAAAGATGCCAATTATTCGGCAGCGGGAAGGACTGATAAGGGTGTACATGCCATAAGCCAGGTTGTATCCTTTGAGTCGGATAGGCCCGGTCTAACATTGCCAAGAATCATAAATAGCGAGCTTCCGGGGGGAATATGGATATGGGCAAGGTCAGAAGTACCTGATGTTTTTGATGCCAGAAGAGATGCCATATCAAGAGAATACAGATACTTTTTGTATGGAAAAGGACTGAGCCTTCCTAAAATCCGAAACGCATCTCGTATGTTTATAGGCACACATGACTTTAAAAATTTCTCAATAAAGGAAGATAAAAAAAGCACAGTTAGAACAATTGAGAAAGTGGGGGTACGTGTTGATGGGGACTTTCTTATCTTAGACATAGTCGCAGACAGTTTTGCAAGATGTATGGTTAGAAAAATTGTTACTGCCTTAAATATGATAGGTACGGGTTCGAGAAACGAAGATTGGCTTTGTGACATGCTTGATCCGAAAAGGTTTGAGTGTGGGATTGAAGCCGCTTCTTCGTATGGCCTTGTGCTAAAAAATGTTAATTATGACGGGGTCTCGTTTATAGAGGATGATTATGCAAAAAAGCGGGCTATTCAAAGCTTTAAGGAGCAATTCCTGTTACATGGGACGATGTTTGGGGTTTTGCGGGACATGGAGTATACCTTAAAATGAATGCGGACCCAAGGATAATGGTAATGGGTGCAGGCGCGGTAGGAAGTCTTTTTGGTGGTCTTTTGTCAGATTACGGCTATGACGTTACGCTTGTCGGAAGAGCGGCCCATGTCAACGCCATATGCAAAAACGGACTCAAAATTAGCGGCATAACAAACAGGATTATAAAGGTAAAGGCAACTACTGACCCGATTCAGGCCGATCTGGTTCTTTTAACCACCAAGTCATACGACACAAAAGAAGCCACCAGGCAGATTCCGATAGGTGATGACTGTGACACCGTTATCTTAAGCCTTCAAAACGGGCTTGGGAATTTAGAGGCGATTTCAGAGATCACAGGTGCAAAAAAAGTAGTGGGTGCAGTTACTTTTTTGGGATCGACTTTTTTAGAGGCAGGGCATATAAAACACACAGGCCTTGGAAGAATAATTATAGGCGAGCTTGATGGTAGCATATCGGATCGTATAAAAACAATTTCGGAGTTTTTTAAAAACGCAGGGATTTTGATAGAGATGACAGATGATATATACGCTCGGATATGGGACAAACTTATTGTAAATGTTGGAATAAATGCCCCGGCCGCACTTTCAAGAGCTAAAAATGGCCAGCTTTTAGCGTGTTCCGAAACAAAATGGGTGATGAAAGAAGCAATAAATGAAGCTATTTTGGTTGCAAAAAAGATTGGTGTCAAAATATCGGATGACCTTTTCGAAAAGACGATTGATGTTGCAAAAAAAACAGCCCAAAACAAATGCTCGATGCTTCAGGATTTTGAGCGTGGTAAAAGGACTGAGATCGATTCAATAAATGGCGCTATCGTCATGGCAGGTAAAGCGCATGGTATAGATACGCCTGTTAACCGGGTACTCTTTTCGCTTGTCAAAGGAATTGAGATGATCAAATAATCAAGTAGAATAAACCGTGTCATTTTCCCCAGATATACAGTATAACCAACATGATTAAAATTGCCATGATTGCCACAATAACCAGGGACCATGGAACAACCGGCTGATGCTCCTCCTTGGACACTTCAGGCGATTCTTCTGGCGTTGGCGATATTTTGGTCATCACTTTAGTTGTGGTAAATTCATTAGCTTCTGCAAACAGTGCAAAAGGTGTGAAATGTGATATTTTTGCAGTTGCCGTATGTTCTGACTGATTGATCTTTGTTTCAAGTTCAGACCACGTTCCGTATTCATAAATCCTAATTATAAGAACCCTATCTTTTGCCTCGGTTGAATTATACGTCATTACCAACAGTGCATATGGGTCAAATGTTGCATAGTCTGGCTTAAGGTTGTACGCTCCCACTACATATCCATCCAACGTTATTGGGATTATGTCAACACCCCGCAGGCGATTGCCTTCAAAATCAAGTGCGATTGTTCCTTTTGGGACAACCAGTTTTGCTTTTCCATCGGGTGATTCTTCCGTATAAGCCAAAAGCACCATCCCATTTTTATCAATCTTGATTTTTGTGGGGGAAACTCCCCTCCCTATACCAGGACTTGATAATGCGCCCCCACCACCTTTTTTGCCACCATTTACACCAATAGATTCATCTTTAACTTTTGTTTTCAAGGTAACAAAATCTGATTTTTCTGGATCTTTATTTGAAGTTGCAGTTACAGTTGTTGTATAAGTTCCGGGTGTGCTGCCAGATACATTTAATAAAACTTTTTCGCTTACTTTCGCATTTAATGTTACAGATGTTTTAGAAAGTGATCCCTTCCCCTTTCTGGTCAGGTTTATCGTATCTGTAGTGTTTCCCGTATTTTTAACCGTCAATAGATATGTTGCGACTTTTCGGGTTTCAACTGCCCTTTCCGTTACATTTGATGATATATTAACATCATAGAAAGGTTCATAAATCCCAATGGATTTTTCCACTGTGGCACCTTTATATTTAGCCGTTATGTTTAGCCGCCCAGTCAAAAGCGGCTTATAACCTACAGTTCCATCTTCATAGGTTTTTAGGTGAATGGGTACACCGTCATTAAACACAAAGTACACATCCACACCTGAAACTGCCAGTCCATCCGATAAAACCTTAAACGATATCGGTTGTCCCTTTATTCCATACTCTGGCAAGCTTGTACTCAGTTTTAATGAATGGGGCAAATCGTCCATATCCTCGACAGTTTCTGCGGCAGACATAGCAATCACCACAGACGAAAAAA
>DAOWMC010000119.1 GCA_030643285.1 Methanobacteriota archaeon
ATTTAAATGGGATTGTTAGATGGTAAAGTAGCAATAGTCACCGGAGCAGGCCGGGGAATTGGAAAGGGCGAGGCATTATGTCTTGCAAAAGAAGGTGCAAAGGTAGTTGTTAACGATTTTGGTGGAAAATGGGACGGATCAGGTGAAGCAAAAGGTCCTGCCGATGAAGTTGTAGATGAGATAAAAGCATTGGGTAGTGATGCAGTAGCCAACTATGGTAACGTTGCAAGTTTTGAAGACGCAAAAGCCATGGTGGATCAGGCAGTCGAAACATTTGGTCGTTTGGATATTGTTGTCAATAATGCCGGTATCCTCAGAGATAAAATGATTTTCAACATGACCGAAGCAGAGTTTGATTCGGTTATTGGGGTTCATCTTAAAGGTACATTCAACGTCTCAAGGCATGCAAGCGCTTACTGGAGAGAGCAGAGTAAGGCTGGAAACCAGATAAATGGAAGGGTTATAAATACAACATCAGATGCTGGGTTAATGGGTAATCCGGGCCAGGCAAATTATGGATCTGCCAAGGCAGGTATCGCTGCAATGACAATAATTATGGCAAGAGATATGAAAAAATACGGTATGACTGCTAACGCAATATGTCCAATGGCAAGGACAAGGCTGACCGTTGACGCAACTCCAAAAACTGCTGCAATGATGGGAAAGGAACCCGAAGAAGGGAAGTTTGATCCGATGGGTCCCGAACATATTGCACCGGTTGTGGCTTTCTGTGCTTCTGATGCTGCACAAAAGGTAACGGAAAAGGTGTTCCATATAATGGGGCCAAGGGTTGAGATGTACGAAGGATGGCATTCGGCAAAAGGTAAATCAATCTCAAAGCAGGGTTCAGCCTGGGAACCAAGCGAAATATTGGAGCATGCCAAGGATCTTGGTCTGAAAGTAAAGGTAAAGAAATAAGAATAGATTTGGCTGTAGATAGCTTGTAGACAATGAGGGGTGTGATCCCCCCCATTTTTTAATTTTAATTTAAGCTGAATTGTTGCTTATTTAGAGGTGATGTAATGTCAGATGATACAGGTGATATCGTAAATCGATGCGTTGATATGCTAAATGGAATTCTTGAAGACAACTCGGTTCCCAAAAATATAAGACGTTCTGCTGATAGCATAAAAGATATTTTATTAAATAGCAAAGAGTCCTTCAATGATAGGGCAGCCTCTGCAATTTCAACATTGGATGAGATAAGCAGCGATCCGAATATCCCCATGCATACCAGAACATCAATATGGGAGCTTGCGAGCCAGTTAGAAACAATTTCAATTGGCAGATAATATTTGATGGGGCATATAAACCAAAAAAAGCAAAAACGAAACCTCACAGAGCCTGTTTCTGTATGGGCCGGTAAAGACCTGTTGGATTTGAATAGGCAGCTTGACTCGGTTACTATTATTTTTAGAACGATCGGATGTTACTGGAAGAAATGTTCAATGTGTGGATATTACAGTGATTGTGCCACCACCACGCATGATGATTTGATGGCTCAATTGAAATATGCCATGCAAAAATTTCCTGATAATGATCTGATTGTCAAGATTTTTACCTCGGGTAGCTTTTTTGATGAAAGAGAAATTTCGCCAAAAACCAGAAATGATATACTTTCAAAATTATCCTCAAATTCAAACGTCAAAAAGATAATTGTTGAGAGCCGCCCTGAGTTTATAAATCCCAACGTGATTTCCGGGTGTAGAGATCATATCCGTAACTTTGAGATTGGCGTGGGAGTAGAAACGTCAAATGATTTTATCAGGGAGCGGTGCATAAACAAAGGATTTACTTTTGAGGACTTTGTACAGGCGGCAGAAATCACAAAAAACTGTGGGGCGAGCATAAAAGCATATTTACTACTTAAACCACCGTATCTTTTAGAAAAAGAGGCGATAAGAGATACGATTAAATCGGCAAAGGATGTCTCATCTTACGCTTCCACAATTTCCATAAACATCTGCAACGTTCAAAATTCAACTAAAGTGTATGAGATCTGGAAGAAGGGATGCTACAGGCCACCATGGTTGTGGAGTGTGGTCAAAGTCATACAAAATGTAAAAAACGAGCTTAAAGACACGATTGTTTTATCAGATCCGGTCGGTGCAGGATTCAAAAGGGGACCCCACAACTGTGGAAAGTGTGACCCGGAAATTTCAAAAGCAATACAAAATTTTTCACTTTCACAGGACGTTTCGGTTTTTGACTGCATCTTCTGTGAATGTGAAGAACTCTTCGAGCGGGCAGTGCAATTGGAGGGATTAAGCTTCGGATCGCCACTTGTCTTTTAGCAAAGATTATTTCTTTTATTGGCTCAAAGCAAAACTGGTGTCGTAGATTTATCCTTTGTGCTAAAAAATGGGGGTGATGGGGGGTATATAAGGCTTATAGCAGGGTTCATTCACTGTCCCCCATCTATCTGTTAAATATGTGTGTAAATATCATCAATTGTTGCCTTGTTTTGGCAATATTGTTGATAGAATCATATATATATTAGTATTGTAATAGTTAAAGTTGCATGGGGGAAATAGATGGGGTTGGAACTCTATAAATCATACGATAAAACCATCGACTGGCTAAGAATGATAGCAAGTTCGAGCGTGAGAACCAAAATTTTTGAAAGTTTGAACGATGGTGAAAAGGACTTAAGTCAGCTAAGAGACGAACTGGATCTTGGTGGCCCGAGTATTCTTCACGCCATTAAGGAACTGGAAATCGGTTCCCTTGTTAAAAGGACCGACTATGGAGATTATGCCCTGACGAATATAGGAAAGGTTCAGGCAATATTGCTAACAGATTTGATTAAAACAATAGCTGTGCTCTCCGAACACAAAAATTTCTGGTTGACTCATGATATAAGCGGGATACCTGAAGAGTTGCTTAAAGAAACGGGGGCGTTGAATGGTTGTAAGATCATACGATCTACCCCAACGGATATGTTCAAGCCATTTGCAGACTTTGTTCGGGTGCTTAATGAATCAAAAAAGGTGAAAGCAATCCTTCCTATCTTTCATGAGGATTTTCCCGAAGTAATTGAAGAACTGCTAAAAAAACAGGTGAGTATACGGCTGATAACAAATGATGAGATACTAAACAAAGCGATGGAGAATAATGATAATCTTTTTAGAGAGGTATCGGAAAGGAAAAATTGTGGCATATGGCTAAATAATGATATTGGGTTGATATTTACAGTTACGGATAAATCAGTAGCTATCTATCTACCTACCACTGATGGAAGGTATGACTATTTTGATGAGCTGGTTGGTGGTGCCAAAGAATCAATCGTTTGGGGAGATTCGCTTTTTGACTATTATCTTGAAAATTCAAAAAAAGTCAAATTGTGAGGGGTTGTAAAACAACCTGATATACAATTATTTTAATCTGGCAATAATGGCCTCACCGGCCCTAATTTTTTGTTTTATTTTTACCGTAAAGTCAAATGCCTCGGGGATTTTAACATCCACACGGGAACCAAAGCGAATCATCCCTATTCGCTGCCCCCTAAAAACGTTTTGACCTTCGCCAACATAACATACGATTCGTCTTGCAAATGAACCGGCAATTTGAGTCACTTTAAGCTCGCCATATTCGGTTGATATGACAATAATATTTCTTTCATTGAAATCACTTTCTTTGCTAAAAGCGGGCCTGAACCTTCCTTTGATATGTTCTATGCTTTTAATGGTTCCTGATACGGGGGCCCGATTTACATGAACATCATGGAGGTTCATAAATATGCTTAGCTTTCTGCCATCTATATCTATCCTAGTTACTTTTCCATCAGCCGGAGATATAATCCCCTCCTCTTCAGATAACCTTTCGGGATCCCTGAAAAATATTAAAAGAAAGATTAAAAGAATAACAGAAGCTAAAATCGCAAATAAGTAAAGCATTTCAATTTGCATTTTTATCCCCCTTTTTTTTATCTTCCTTTTTCTTTGCCCCGCTAAGAAGATACCAGAGGTCTTCTATCATGTTTAGTACTTCGGGCTGTATCATAAAAACTGCGTAAGCTATTCCAATCAGGGCTATAGTAGATCCGATTTTGGCAAGTATGTGGTGCACAATATAAAATGTACGTTCGGGCGAACCAAAGAGACTATTTACATACGCCGCTGTCACGGTAACATTTCTAACAAGGTTAAGCACATATATTACAGGAACAGATACCATAAAAGCCTTAAACTTACGGTTTTTGGGGGCCTTAACACCAAGAACAACACCTGAAAACAACGCCATGCTCTCTATTGCAGTGCAGGCAAGAATTATCTCGATCTTTAGATTTCCCTGATATATGTAGGGGGATGATAGTTCTGTAGGAACCCCAAAAAAATTTAAGATAGAATTTGTAATCATTGCTGTCAGCCCGATTATTGCAGAATTTAACGCATCGATATTGGCAAATGGGAAATATACGATGCATGTGAGTGCCGTTACTTTTGTCACCAAGATAAGTGTCTCATACTTTTGACCGCTATAGGTTTTTATGTAATGAGCCAACAGTATGCAAAAACCGGCCATAAGGCATACAAGTACAACATTAAAAAAATCGTCAATTTCAATATAATGCTCAACC
>DAOWMC010000129.1 GCA_030643285.1 Methanobacteriota archaeon
AAAAGTTCATAAGGCTCCCATTTTTTAGAAATTGCCAGATATATGAATAATAGGCCCACAACTATCATTACCATGTTACCTACAGTCAGAGCCTCAAAGCCAGTTGGAAATCCTAACAGTCCTGCCAAATACTTCACCCTTTTTTGCTTTCAACTCCAAGATTGAAAGATTTTAGGCTATATTAAAATCAATAGCTAAAATACCTTACTGTTTCTATCATCACCCCAACTGTTGTGGGACATTCACCATTTGATATATCCTTTCAAAACAAACATCTGGAACAGTTTCCGAATTATTTAAATACTTTCACTTCCTAAAAATTGGGTTATGCATGTAAGCTTTGAGGCAGCTAAGGCTTGTGTGTTGATAATTTCTTTTACCATAGTTTTTTTAATTTCCACTCACTTTTTCAGGCGGAAAATAGATGATATGGGGATAGCGATGATCCCCTCTACTTTGATAGCTTTCATATCGACCCTCCCTTTTTATGGTTTAAGTATTACGAGATATATGGAGGAGTCCCAGGCCCTTTTTTTGGGACTGGATCTTATCGAAAATTCCCACGAATTTGCCTTAGGCGCTGGCCTGGCGGTCGTAGGTTTTTCTTCTGCATTTCTTCTATCAACCAGATTGGAACAACAAGAGTATAGATCACTTTTTCATGTGGTTCCTGGCCTTTTGTTCATCTATTTTATCTTAATAAATGCCGATGTTTGCCTGTTATTTCTGGGACTATGTATCATGCTAATGTTGATCGGTGAATATCTTAGACTGTCAGGGGATGAAAGTCCAATTTCGCAGATTGCAAAAAGGATGCTGGATTCGGCACTCATGGGAAGTGAAGTTGCAGGTTATTTGGCCACCCTGTTCTTTTTAATTGGTGTTTTAATAGTTATTTTATTCTTACCCGCAGAATATGCAATTGGTTCAATCATTATACTTTCTATCGGAGATCCAAGTGCAGTCTTAGTTGGAAAAAGATTTGGAAAGCACAAATGGAATCATAATCCGAAAAAGAGCTTGGAAGGTTCAGGGGCAATGTTTGCAGTTGGCACATTGGGGCTTGTATTATTTAGCTTTGAGCCTTGGGTGGCTATAGTGGTTTCGTTATCTGCCACACTCTTTGAATCCTTGCCTTTAAAGGTCAGCGATAACTTGATAATTCCGCTAATTTCAGGAATGGTGTTAGTAAGTCTTTTGGGGTAACAAAATGGAAGAATTCTTGATTCAATACACTATATTCGCTGCTGTTATAGCTTTTGGCATAATTGCTATCTTTTTTCGTGTTTTGGACGTAACAGGTAGCCTTGTTGCCATATTTTTTGGTACGTTGATATTATATTCATCCGGCCTGAATTATCTTTTGATGCTGATTGCGTTTTTGGTCATAGGCTCTTTATTCACAAGATATAAGTACGGGTATAAAAAGGAACTCGGCGCATCCGAACCTAATGAGGGTAGAAGATCGATTAATCCTGTAATAGCAAATGGTATAATTCCTACATTTATGGCTGTGCTTGGAAATCCGTATCTGCTGGTTGGATCGCTATCGGCTGCACTTGCAGATACAATGGCAACCGAGATTGGATCACTCGATGAAATCACAGTCTTGATAACCACTGGTGAGAAGGTAAAAGCAGGAACAAGGGGTGCAATTTCCTTGTATGGTGAAATAGCAGCCGTTTTTGGTTCATTGATAATTGCCGGTTTAGCTATCTTGCTCACAGGTGGTTCTTACATGCACATGATAGTGATTGCACTAATCAGTGGATTGGTCGGATGTAATATGGATAGCATTGTAGGTGCTTCCATGGGCTTTATATCAAAAGAGGAAGTCAATCTACTTGGGACACTTACAGGCGCCGCGATAAGCGCAGGAATAGCGGTTTGGTTTTCGCTTCCGGTATGATGAAAATGATGCAGGCTCCGTGTGTTTGAATTAGGGTAACAATCTAAATCGATCTGAATAAATAGTAATATTTAAATAATATTACAGATTAAGGCAAATTGCCGGGAATGACAAAATAGGGTGATTCATTCGCGCGGGGGGTAAAAAAATGAAAAAAAAGACCAAGAATTTTGCTATATTATCAGCTTTGGCTGTATTGTTGATACTGGCCTCTGTGATACCATCGTGGGCAGTTCAAACAACACAAAATATTACTGTTCTTGACGGTGGTAACTCCATCGCCTTCAAAGCATTTAATGGTGATTCGGAAATAGCCTACTGGACGTTTTCTGGCGTAGCAGGTCAAAATGATTGTGAACCAACATGTTTCAATGCTGATAATGGTTTGATCTACACTGTAGATAACGGACGGCAAAATGCTAACTCCGGGATTAATGAAATAACAATAGAAAATATTGCAGACGCTACGTTGGAAGTGTTCTTTTATGCAAGAGATATGTCAAATGGTTTTAGTTATGAAATAAATGTTTCCACCGCAGAGACATACTATACAGCCGAGGATATACATGGTAATGATGTAAGTGGTTCTATAACTAATGCCATGGTTGAAAGTTCACCGGCAAGTCCACAGATAACAGACTTAACCGCAGGTGAAAATCAATCGTTGTTCCTCTACTTTGATATACCACAGGATGCCCCGCCAGGAAGTTATAATTTTAATGCCGACTTCTTTGCAGACTGTATAGTAAGCTAAACCTTTTTCATTTTTTGGGTTTTTATTCCCCTATTTTTGTGAATAAGTTTTTTTAGATATCACGCATAAGCAGTAAAGGATGTTAAAAATATGAAAAAAGGATTAGCATTAGTCGGCTTGGTATTTATTATTTTGATATCCACCCAAATCACATCAGCAACGATTACAGATACAATAACCGCATATGGGTATAAAGGATATCCGGGTGATACAATTAATTTTACGGTAAAACTTATGGGCGATAGACCAACAACGAGATCAGGATACTGGTGTACGCTCTATACTCCATTTGAAGAAGACTCGGAGACGATGAATATATCCTCTTGGATAACAATAGATCCAATAAAGTACGAACTGGATGAAGGCGAGGCGAAGGTATTCAATGTAACGATACGGATACCAAAGGACGCAAAACCTGGGTTATATGGCATCAATTCATCGGATGCACCATCGCCTGGCCACTGGTATCAGAGGAGAACATGGATCTGTTTTAGAGATGCGGACATTTCTGCTATTAACGCGACAGGGGTTGCCGCATGGACTGGATTTAGAATACCGGTTTCTGTGGAAGTAATGGGTAAAGAGCCTTTTATCTCTGCCGAGGATATAGGCGAGCTGATAACGATTAATCTATCCTACATCTTGTTTGGAATAATAATTATCTTGATTATTCTTCTTTTCAGGGCAAAAAGAGAAAAATGATGCAGGCAAGAGGGGTTGTTAAAGTTAGGTTAACAAGATACCGTTTTCACACAGTGTTAACCAATTCCCCACTTTCCGCCTTTCTGGCATCAAGGTATACCAAAGTCAGTGCAATCGTTTGAATGGGTCTGATAATCAGCGTACTTATAAGCGCTCCGATAAACGGTACAAAACCAAGCACCATGGATATAATCGATAGTATAAATAGTATTGCCAGTATCTTCCAGATCCTTCCCTTTGCAAGGCCCCAACTCCTGCGGATGCAGCTTGTATCTTTTGTCTCCAATACACATGCAGGAGCAAAGAGAGACATTCTCAGTGCAAAGTATATCCCTGGTATTATCAGTAAAATAAATCCAAATGCGCTAACAAGGAAAAAAATAATGTAGGACAGAGCAAGTGGAATAAAATAACCCAATCCCCCTGAAAACGCCTCTTTAAGTTCAATAGATGTGTTATTTTGAAGGGCCCCCACCTTTAAAGTCACACCTGCAATTGCAATAACACTGACCACCATCAATGCAATCATGTAGATTATTATAAAAGGTAACAGAGCCATGAATGCCGACATCCCGGTGGGATCCATAAAACTTTTTGCCGTGGTTGTAAAACCAATGTGAATCGCCATGATAAAGCCAATAATGGCCGGCATAGCATATAGAATTATAATTCCCAGGTCATCTATTAAAATATCAAACGATTTTTTAATCGTGTCGATAGCTCCAAGTTCCTCCATGAAAAAGGGTTACTATTGTAAGTAGTATATAAATATTACCTAAATTACAGTATCTCCAGAAAAATCTATCCCTTTTTGGTAATGGCCAAATATGTGATGGTATATGTGTCATAACGAACCGTTCCGCAAAGAATTTAAGTAAGTGAAAAGAAGAAGTGGTTGA
>DAOWMC010000117.1 GCA_030643285.1 Methanobacteriota archaeon
ATCTATAACATCTTTTGGATCCACAACATTTCCAAGGCTCTTTGACATCTTTTTTCCCTGGCCATCAAGGGTGAATCCATGCATAAGGACTGATTTATAGGGTGCCCTACCAAAAGCAATCATCGAGGCACCCATCTGTGAGTAGAACCAACCCCTTGTCTGATCGTGACCTTCTGTTATCCAATCTGCGGGCCACCACTTATCAAACAGATCTTTTTGGGCGGGAAAGTATAATCCTGCCCATGAGGCGACTGCCGAATCAAACCAGACATCAAAAACATCTTTTACCCTGGACATTTTCCCCCCACACGAACACTTAAGATGTATCTGATTAATTTCAGGAACATGAAGGTCCGACTCCTTAAAATCAACGGCCTTTTCAGAAAGTTCCTTAATTGTTCCTATAACTTCCATCTTTCCACATTCACATGTCCATATGGGAAGTGGAATACCCCAGTACCTCTGCCTTGATATACACCAATCCCTTATATCAGAGACCCAATCATAAAAACGGGACTTTCCAGCCCAATCAGGATACCATTTAATCATATCTATCTCGCTAAGAATATCCTCTTTAATATCAGTTACACGCAAGAACCATTGTTCGGTTGTGAGATATATGATGGGGGTCTTACACCTCCAGCAATGTCCGTATCTATGGGTAACGGTCTCGGAAGAAAGCAAAACTCCCCTTTCCTCAAGGTCATCCAAAATCTCAGGATTTGCCTTTTTTACATTTTTTTTGTGATATTTACCGGCTTCTTCTTTGAAGTCCCCTTTGGAATCAACCGGGCAAAATATTGAAAGTCCATGTTTTTTACCAAGGGCAAAGTCATCAGGACCATGACCCGGTGCGATATGTACACACCCCGTGTTCTCTCTTTCCACAAAATCCGCTACATATACATTATGAGGAAAATCCCTTTGTTCTGGGATTACATCGTCAAGAGGGTGCCTGTATTTCAAACCCTCAAGATCCTCGCCACTCATCTCTTCAATAACCTCAAAATCCGAATACCTTCCCCCTTTCAGCACAGACTCGACAAGCTCAGAGGCAAGTATCAATGTTTCTTTTTTCCCGTCCTTTTGGGCAACAACCCTTGAGTATTTTAAAGTCGGACAAACGGCAACAGCCATATTTGATGGAAGCGTCCATGGCGTTGTAGTCCATATAACTATAAATGTGTCTTCCACGGTGCCTTCATCATCACCCTTAATCGGAAACTTTACGCATATGGACGGGTCGGATACATCCTGATATTCAATCTCGGATTCTGCAATAGCAGTCTCACATCTTGGACACCAGCTTATTACCCTTGTACCTCGCTCAAGTAAGTTCCGTTCATAAGCACGCTTAAGTGTCCACCATGAAGCCTCCATATACTCAGGTTTAATTGTCATATACGGGTTTTGCCAGTCAAGCCATACACCGAGCATTTTAAACTGAGCGGTCATATCCTCTTTATTTTTAATGGCGAACTTTTTACACTCACCTATAAACTTATCCACACCGTACTCTTCAATATCCTTTTTTGACTTGAATCCAAGCATCTCTTCTACTTTAACTTCAATTGGAAGTCCATGCATATCCCATCCGGCCCTATCCAAAATATCAAAGCCATTCATGGATAGACGACGTAAAACACAATCCTTTATTACCTTGTTCCATGCAGTTCCAAGGTGAACCTTCCCCGTTGTGTACGGCGGACCATCTACAAATAAAAATTTCTTTTGCTCAACGTTTTTTTGGCGCACTTTTGAATAAATATTCTGTCGTTCCCAAAACTTCCCTATCTCGCTTTCAATTGATTTTGCATCGTACTTGGAAGAAACTTCTCTCAGCATATGTGACTCCTTAAAACACTTTTTCGTACTATACTCTTTTATACCCTCTAAAAGACCTTTCAATCCTATTAAACTTTTAATTCTTACTCCCTTTCAATGATTAAAGTTACTCATACAATCACGGGGAGATCCCCCAAAAATATATTAGCTATCCAAACAACCTTAGCTCGATGATACGTAGTATCTTCACAATAGCAAAATGGGAGCTTTTAAAATCAAGATCAACACTTAGCCCAAAATCAATTGCAATGTCAATCGGGCTTATCATTCTTTTAATTGCCGCTTCATCTGCAGCATCGGAATCCGGAATAAAAATGGATGATAACATCTACTCGGTTGCGGTAACCGATAGCATGTTTACCCCTGTGGTTCATTCTGATAATAGATTCAATGTAATAATAGTAAGTGAGACGGATGGGAAAAACCTGTATGATTCGGGAAAAGTAGATCTTCAGATCGTCGGGGACACAATATACTATACAGGAACGGAAAAATCAATAGCCGCTCTGAACGCACTTGAAAGCTCAACTAAAAAGTATAGGGAGGTAGCGCTTTTTGAACAGACCGAAGGGGACCAATATAACTTCTACGATGCATTCCCGGTCTGGGTGGAAAGCCATTATCTTGAACGAACCCAAACATTTTATCTGGGTGGTGATGAAAATACGGATGGAGATGGGGGGCAGGGGTCAGCGGCCATAACAACTGACACAGATACGGATACAGGTGGCACAGCAGACACATCACTTTCTGAAACAGAATTACCCACTACAATAGAAACCCAGATTGGGGCTCAAAACATTTTTGTAAAACAGTCAAACATAACAACACCCTCTCAGATGGCCCCACCGGTTCCTTTCAGGTCAGTCATCGTTTCATTCCTCTTCATATTTCCCATGTACTTTATAACTCAGTTCTACTCTGCAAGCATAATGAGCGAAAGGGTCAATAAAAGGTGCGAACCATTGCTGACGGCGCCCTTAAGAAGTGGTGAGATCGTGATTGGAAAGATGCTTCCATACCTGACGATAACACTGATTACCGTCCTTGGAATTTCATTATACCTGACCACGATTAAAACCTCATTTTACATTTTAGCACTTTTATTTCCCGTAACACTGTTTTTTTTAGCTGTTGCATTTTTCACGGCGATAATTGCACGAAGTTTTAAAGAACTGACATTTGTTTCCGTATTTTTTGCAACGGCGATGTCCACATATCTTTTCTTTCCGGCTATGTTTATGAGTGTGCCAACGATAAGTGCGATATCTCCGATGACATTTGTGGTTATGCTGCTTGAGGGTGACTCATTTACGTTGAATGAGTACCTTTTCTCAACCTCAGTGTTTTATTTTACTTCAGTTGCACTTCTTTGCTTTGCATCATTCATATTCAAAGAAGAGGATCTTTTTACCCAGAAATCAGTAACTTCAAAGGCGATGGACGTTGTAGAATCCTGCATTTCAAAAGATCACGTTTATGCCTCTGTTTTCGGGTTGAGTATTATACTGATCCCATTTGCCTTCATGATGGAGCTTATGATGCTCAGCCTTATGTTTAATATTCCGATGCCGTATTCAATAATTGTCTTTTTTTTGGGCGTGGCATTTGTGGAGGAGATCTTTAAATCCGCAGGGATACTGACGCTTTTTTCAAGAGATAAAATAGCTAAAAATAAAAAAAATGCCATAATACTGGCACTCATGTCTGCATTTGGTTTTTTTGTTGGTGAAAAGATTTTGATTTTGATAACGTTGGCACCGGTTCTATCCTCACCTTATGGCCATATAATGTTCGGACAGTTAAGCGGCGTTTTGCTTCAGCTCAGCTATCCTCTTTTGTTACATACGGTAACTGTTTTGATCGTTTCAATGGGCCTTTTGTTCTTCGGAGTGAAACGATTTCCATACTTTTTGGCAATCTCGATCATTGTGCACAGTATATACAACTTAACCGTCAGTTGGGGTGCTTTATTTGGGTAAAACAAGGATTATTGCAAAAAAGGAAATCAAAAGTCTTATCAGCGAAAAGACGCTGTTATTAGCCGTTTTAATACAGCTTTTCATCGCATTATTTTCTTCTTTTTTGGTCATTGGCCTGACCTCATTTTATTCTCCCGAATCGCTTGGTTCAAGCTTTGGGGAGGCGGATATTGGTATTGTCGGAGACGAAAACGGTGACTTTAAAAAAATTATTAGAAATGATAGGAAGATATCAGCCAGCTATTTTCAAACCATGGAAGATGCAGAGGCCCAGTTTTATAACGGGAAGATTGATGGGGTAGTTGTTATACCACCCACTGCTCTAAATAGCTCTAAACCAATAAAACTTGATTTATATTTGCCAAAAAATGATTTAAGGGCTACACTGGTTACTGTAAACCTGAAAAATCCATTGGAAGACTTTGAGGATACGGCAAGAGCCGAGCGAAGTGAGAGACTACCACCAATTTCGCAACTGAGTGTGGATCCCCCTTCGTCATCTGGCTATTTTGAATTCGTATATGGGCTTTTGATACCACTTTTGATGTTTACACCTGCATTCATATCCGGAGGTTTGATTATAGATCTTATAACAGAGGAATTTGACCATAACACGATGGACCTTTTACTTTCCTCACCAATAACGTTCAAAGAGATTTTGGGTGGAAAAATACTTACCGCCACGATTATATCGCCACTTCAGGCGCTGGCATGGCTCATACTACTTGGCTTTAACCAGATACCCACAAAAAATCCAATCAC
>DAOWMC010000167.1 GCA_030643285.1 Methanobacteriota archaeon
ATCGGCGGTGCCGGGGGAATGGGTCAATGGTTTTCCAGATTCTTCAGGGACCTGGGTTTTGATGTGACCATCTGCGACATAAATGAAAAGGCAAAGGATATAGCGTCGGAACTTGGTGTGAACAATGAGACTGATTTGAATTTGGCGGTCCCCGAACGTGACATTATATTTATCTCGGTGCCGATAGATTCGGTTGAGGAAGTAATAAAAAAAGTGGCACCCCAAATGAAGTCCGGGTCCCTCATTATTGAAATTGCATCAGTTAAAAAGGATATTTTGGAGGGGGTAGATGAACTGACCACAAATGAGATAGAACTAATTGGCATTCATCCCATGTTTGGCCCTACCACCCCGAAAATAAAAAATCAGCTCGTGATTCTCACACCTGTCACCTCTGGAACGTGGCTTTCAAAGGTAAAAAAAATGTTTGAAGATAGCGGTGCAAAAATCGAGGTACTGAGTGCTGAGAGGCATGATGAGATTATGGCAGTGGTCCAGGGACTGACTCATTTTACATATATAGCCATTGGATCAACGATAAAAGCCCTGGATTTTGACATAAGCCAGTCAAGAAAATATATGAGTCCGATTTACGAGATTATGATGGATTTTGTTGGCAGGATTTTAGGCCAGGATGCCAATTTATATGCAACGATACAGACAAATCCGAATATAGAAATTGTCAGAGATACATTTATTTCACAGTGTGAGTATCTGTCAGATCTACTAAAGGAAAAAAATATTGAAAAATTCGTAGAGGAGATGGAGAGTGCTTCTGCCCACTTTAAAGATACTGATATGGCACTAAAGAGATCCGACGAGCTTCTTGATTATAGATTAAAGCTTACCAAGGATTAGGTTTGGCGTTTTCAATGAAAAAAATATCAATAATTCGACCCGATGAAAAGATGAGGGATGCAGTAAAGATAGTTAGAGAGCATGGTCTTGAACCTGTGTGTGCACCAATGATTGATGTTGTGAAAAAAAAAGATGAAAAATTCAATACATTTTTACATATGTTAGGTAAAGGAAATGTGGACTATGTCATCTTTACAAGCACAAATGGCGTAAAGCACATGCTGGAAAATGTTTCTAATTCGGATCTGGATAAGAACAGATTTATAGGATTACTTAATGAATCAAAAATTGTTGCAATAGGGGAGCCTACAAAGGTATTTATTGAAAAGTACAACCTATCTGTGGATACTGTCCCCGAAAAGTACAGCTCGGATGGCATAGTCTCGGAACTCTCTAAACACGAAGTGAAAGGAAAGAACATCTGGGTTATTAGAAGTTCACATGGCAGTGGAATTTTGATAGACGGTTTGAAAGAATTGGGGGCTAACGTTTTTGAAACCGAGGTATATTCAATTGAGATGCCAAAAGACCTGACAAGGCAAAAAAAGCTTATAAATTCAGCCGTAGAGGGAGACATAGACATCTTTACCTTCACAAGCAGAATGACCGTTGTAAACTTCCTCAAAATTGCTGATGATATGCAGCTTAAAACCAAGATTCTGGAAAAAATGAATAAAAAAATGGTTTTAGCAATAGGGAACCCCACAAAAGAAGAATTGGAAAAAAATGGGATAAAAGTGGAGGATGTCCCCGGTAAATTCACGTTTGAAGCGTTAATTTCGGGGATAAAATGACAAAAGATGAGTGAGCAATAACTCCTCACTTTTTATTCATACTATCGCTTACCCACCAGAACTCCATTGGGTCAAATTCCTTGTCTTTATAATGGCCTTCAGCTTCTAAATACTCCTTGTAATAGACAAGTTTTGAAAGAACTTTGGATGCAGTGTCACCGGATGGGAATGCATGATGTCCCCCTGATAATGTTGGTGCGCCTTCCGTAAAGCTGGTTGTAACGACTGGTTTTTTATGTTTAAGAATCCATTGAATGATCAATGACCCCATGAAAGGCTCAAGTCCCTCAAAAATGGATGCAATGTCCAATTCCTCCATGTTTCCAGAGGATATGGACTTAATCATTTTTGGAAAAGAATTTAAAAACGATGCTCCAGAGCCACTGAATTCTATCATTGATGTAAGCAAATTTGTGAACTCCTCAGAATCCTCTTTTCTGCCCGAGCCCATCATAGAACCGAACATTGTTGAAATTGGCCGAATCAATCTTTTAATCTTGGCAGGATCTCCCGATTCAAATGCGGCGGTCATCTGATCTGCAAGTTTATCAAACCCTTTGAGTGAGCCAAACATTGAACTAAACATGTTTCCAGCCGAACCAATACCGGATGAATCCGAATCCATCATAGAAGAAAAACCTGAAAAGCTGCCAAATCCCATAAAGATGATTGCGTCTATAATATCCAGATTCAAAAGCATATCAGGGGCCCTAAGGTAACCAAGGAAGTTTCTATCCCCTGCAGGATCAACAGGGTTCCCATGACTCCAGCGTGGAGGAAATATTGCATTGAATTCCTCAATTGTTTTTTCGGGGAGGTCCACAACATTCAATCCTTCAACCGCGCAGGCATCGGCACACAGCACACCGTAGCTTCCACCTGGTGTAATAATTGCAACATTTCTTCCCCCCGGTAGTGGTTGTGTCAAAAATCCCATCGCATAGTCTAAAAGTTCTTCGGCAGTGTTAGCCCTTATAATTCCACATTCTCTGAAAACAGCATCATAAATCTTATCAATACCGGATAGAGAACCCGAATGCGAACTTATCGCTTTTGCAGCAGCATTTGTCTTACCTGGTTTTAGTGCAATGATCGGTTTTTTAAGTGATACCCTCTTTGCCACTTCCATAAATTTCCGGCCATCATTCAAACCTTCTAAATACGTTAAAATCACCTTAACTTCAGGATCCTGACCAAAATGTTCTATATACTCCTCAATCTGTATGTCTGCTGTTGCACCACAACTTATGTATCTGTGAAATCCGATTCCACGGGCGTGGCCTGACATAACAACTGCCCCGCCCACATTTCCTCCCTGTGAGACAAAGGCAATCGGACCTGGTCTTACCGGCATTGGAAACATAAATGCCCTTAGATTTGATGATGCACTCCAGTATCCCATACAGTTCGGACCAATAAACCTGATTCCACCCTTTTTAGCAGCCCTTACAACTTCATCCTGTAGTTTCTTTCCCTCTTCACCAATCTCCTGAAAACCTGCGGCAATTATAACGCCTGCCTTAACACCTTTTTCCACACACTCTTCCATTACAGCGGGAATATATGGTGCCGGTATTACAAAAGCAACAAGATCAACGGGGCCTTCAATGTCCGTTATCTTCTTATAGGCTTTATGCCCAAGCACGTTATCCTCTCTAATGTTTACAGGATATACAGGTCCTTTAAAACCATCCAAAGAGCTTGAAAAAGTTGAAAAGCCCCATTTATTCCAATTATTAGTAGCACCAATAACTGCCACTGATTTTGGATTGAATAAAGGTTCCAAATCTTTTATGGTATCTTGTTCACTCATTTTAAGTCCTCTCTTTTTATATTAACTGCATTAATGTAGAAACTAATATTTAAAAATATTTAATTTTAATTAAACTTTTGAATAATATGGAAGAGGATTTGAAAAACAATAATTCAAAAAAAAAACAATTGGAAAGGGAGAAGGGATGCCCCTTCCCACCCAGGGTATCCATTTTGTCTAATAGTTTTTTTTATCCCCAGGGAAACATGTTTGGTAAATCGGTCATCATTAGCTCTCCCATTACGCTGAGTATCTTTGCA
>DAOWMC010000028.1 GCA_030643285.1 Methanobacteriota archaeon
ATACTCCCATTTCCCATACCTGAACCTATTCTCTTGACTCGTGAAAAATCGCCTTCCAGGGTGATAACCGTATCTTTGGGGTCTGCGGAACCATCCACGGTTATATCAAACAGGGACCCAAGCTTGATTACTTCATTTCCATGCCATGTCTCCATTGAATTTATCTCATCTACGGTCTTTTTAGAAAGGTTGTCGGGTCCTATTATGTACCCATCAACGGGGATCTTAAATGATTTTTTGGGCTTTATTGTTATCTTCTGTTCTGCCATGATTTATGCCCCCTTTGTGCTAATCTTGTATGGATTTGGTACATACGCATCCTGCACCGGGTAATTTGCAAGATTTATCGAATAGTACTCCTTGAACTTCAACTCAAGATCGGGTAGCATTGCATCCATAAGCGATTTATCAATCTCGGGATCGACAAAGAACGTTTTTCCGCTGGGCACTGCAACTATCTCGTTATCTTTGGCAACGATCTGCCCGCTCTTAATCGTATAAGCCGTATACGAAAATGCATCCTCTATCTTTGCGTAATCTCTGGACGGGTCAACCTCTTCGGGTGAGATATCATATATTGATATATCCGCATCCGCACCTGATCCGAGATGTCCTTTACCGTGTTTATCAATTCCAAGTATCCTTGCCGGTGCCGCCCTTGTCATTATTGCGATATCATTCCAGCCAAGCTCTCTATCGATTGATGGAAGAATCGTGTTTGAATTGACGACCGGGTGAACTTCAGAGATCATCGCCTCTCTCTTCTTCTTGCTCATAAGTAGTGCAAATATCTGTGGGTAGAATGTGAATGGACATCCGTTCGGATGATCGGTTGTTATCATCATTTTCCATGGGTCATCTATCAGAAGTGGCAGTTCGATTCCGACCGCCCACATTATAGCATGTGGTGGTATCTTTGCACCGTAAACAAACGGAACAACACCCGAACCGGTCTCAAGTTCCACATCATGGTTGCTCCACTTTCTTCTTGTGAGTTTGTACAGATTGAACTCATGGGGTCCGTCTCCTGTCATCGTTGTTGTATCACAGAACATTACCACACCAAGATCAATCGTGAGGTTGTCATGAGCGTTAACGTACTTTGCAACCTCATCTGCCTTTGAACAGAAGTCTCCCCAGTTTGAACCACCGTATGAGTGAAATTGGGTGTGTGTTGCATGCATGACCTGTCTATCGCTATTTTCTACACCACTGAGAAGGCCATATGTCTCGAGTGTCGTCTCAGAGTTGCCCGGGTGTCCGATATTATTACAATGTATGTGTATTGAATGTGGGAGGTTTAAACGTTCATTTGCAATTGAAAGCGCCTTTACAATCTCAGCGGGTGAAACATCAAACTTTGGTACCCGATCGTGTAAGCCGCTAACGTTTTTGCCCCAGGCCCAGGCTTCCACGCCACCGGGGTTCACAATCTTTATTCCGTATCCTTTGGTGGCCTTTAATATCCATGCAACGTATGCTGTAAGCTTATCCATGTCACCTGATTTTACACATTCCATTGTCATCCAGTGGTTATCAAGAAGTGGTATGGCACCCTTATCGACTATGGGAATCTCAATAAGCTCCTCATGAGTATGTCTTGCCGCCATCGGTGGCATAGCCGCCTCCATCACAAACGTGTAACCCATCCTGGCGTACCTGTATCCTGTTGCGTAAACGTTGGGTACACTGTATCCGGAGCAAGCCCTCGTCAGTTTGCCTTTTGGTTCGATTCCCTTCCTGCCATCTTCTGGTCTCATTATCCGGCCTGCATTTACCTTACCTCCGGCAATATGGGAGTGTCCCTCAACACCACCGGGCAGGACGAGCTTTCCATCTGCATCAATTACCTTGGGATCCTTGGCATTGGATACAATTTTACCATTTGAGGTAAAGATGTCCATTTTTTCCCCGTTTATCTTGTTTATAGGATCGTATACGATCCCGTTCTTAATTAAAAGATCCATTTTCAGGCCCCCTTTAACTCCTTTACTTTTGTCAGCATCTTATCAAATATCTCCTCGTCACTTGGGTATTTTACATCGACCAGCTTTCTGACCCTGAGAGGGATACCATCCATACGATAAGCCGTTCCCTCAGCTTCAACACCAGCCACAGCAGCCGGTATTACAACATCTGCAAACTCGGTTGTAGGATTGTGGTACGGATCAACCTGAATAACAGGTATATCTTTCATATGCTCCACAGAACCTTTCGGAAAGTTTGATGCCGGATCTGCTGCAACAACCAAAAATGAGTCACACTCCTTTCGGTTTAACACGTCAACAGCAGTCGTCTCCCCCGGATTATACCATACATATCCACGTGAGAAATCCACTGCAAACGGGTATCCGGTCTCCCATGCACAGACCTGACCAAAGCCTGCAATGTTATAATGCCCCCTCATCGGTATCAGGGTGAACTTAGCATGTTCATTAATCTCATCAACCAATGATATAACATTTTCCAGATTTTTATACCTGCATCGAGATTGGGTTAAACCTAGACCACCAAAGATGACGCCAAACTTTGCTTTCTTCATCCGATCAACGATCTCTATCAACTTCTCTTTTGAGATACCGCCAACTTCGCTTGGAACCACATCCTCGTTTCCTGAAAGTATCGTCCTCATCGCAGAAAATATCTTATAATCCGATCCGGGTTCAATCTGCACATATTCATCTGCTTTATCGGCAGTTTTGGTCTTTCTCACATCAAAGACCATAAGTGTCCTATCCTCTTTTCCCCCTGAAAAGAAGCCTTTTGCATTGTATGAATACCTTGCCTGGTGTCTTGGATGCGCATGTACCGGGTTACTGCCCCAGAATATAACAAGATCCGCCCTATTCTTGACTTCCCCGAGTGTACATCCGGGCGCACCAACGCCCTGAACAGCAAGAACCGTGGGCCCATGACACACAGAAGCGGTACTGTCCATTACCCCGCCGATCTCTTCAAGCAGGTGAACCCCCTTTTCAATTGCCTCGCATACGGTTGAGGCCCAACCATACGACAAAGGTCTTTTGGAGTTTGAAAGGATCTGAGATGCCCTCTCTATTGCTTCTTCATATGTTGCTTCTCTCAGCTTGCCATCTTCCCTTATCAATGGCGATTCTATCCTTTCATGCCCCATGATTTTACTTTTACCAAGTTTACAGGCCTTTTTTACCTTGACAATCTTTGTACCATCAGTCTCTACCTCAAGATCATCACAAAGAGAGCCGCAGAAAGGGCAAACAACATCTGTAATGATTCTATTTTCAGCACTCATCAGATTGCCCCCATAAGCTCTTTTACACCTAATACTGATTTATCCGTTGATGATACCTCGCTATCTATCCCTTTGTAAATTGGCATACCTACACCACCACTATCCGAGCCGGTAACCGCATTAGCCCATGGACCCATCGGTACAAATGCTATGCTATCAGGGTTGCCATTATTTACCCTTACACAAACCACAGCTTCCCCGAAATCCGTTTTAACCTCTACATTATCTCCTTCGGATACTCCAAGTGTCCCCAGGTTTTTTTGATTTACCTCACAGATAGCAGCGGCATCAACAAACTCCTTTGACATTTTATTCTCCAGGGTACTACCCTGATCAAGTGTCCTTCCAGAGATCAATTTCACGTTTATTTTCCCCATTAAAATACCTCTCCAACTGGTAATCTTAGATTTTGCACAAGGTATATTAAATTGTTTGGAATCGGTCAATAAAATTAGAGGGGGTTTTCTCTATTTACTCCAATTTTACTTCCCTGAAAGTCTAATCGCTAACCTCGCAACATTCCTCCCAAGAGCCTTTGAGGTCTCAATACCTATTTCATCGGCCTCAACAGAACGTTTCCATGTAACTTTACCCCCCTTTTGCGACTCAAACATAGAACCAACTCCACCAAGCGGAAACATTGCCCCCTTCTCCTCGATCGGACCTACGACTGCCAGTCCGTGAGCCATCAAAAATGTAACTATTGCAAGATTTGTTAGCTCTTGCCCTCCATTTCGCAATGCAGCATGAGCCAGAGCCCCTCCTGCCTTTCCACATAAAAGTGGTTTTACCATCTTTAGCCATCTACATCGGTCCATAAATACCTTCATCTGCCCGGTAACATTGTCAAGGTAGACAGGTGAACCTATAATTATCCCCTCTGCTTCCAGAAGTTTTTCAGCAAGTTTGTGCATGTCATCCTGTTCATGCTGGGAGCACCTGTGCTCTTTAAGACAGCGATTACAACCTGTACAGAAATGAATCCTGTAATCAGAAAGCTCTAAAAGTTCGGTTTCACATCCAAGTTTTTTAGCTTCACCTAATGCCGCTTGAAGCATCTTTGCAGTGTTTTTTCCCTTTCTGGCACTTCCGTTTATTCCAATTATTTTTATCATTTTAGTGCCTCATTTGACACTTGACATAAATTCCCTTACTATTTCGTTATCGGGGTTTTCTGACCTCAGGTCAACAAATCGCTTTTCTTTTCTACCTATAATCGGTATACTTCCTATGGGAACATATTTAATGATATCGGGGGTAAAACATACCCCCCCACCAAGTTTATCCATTAAATCAAAAGAAACACGCATATCTTCTCTTTCACTCTCGATATATACCTTTAGCTGATCTGTAACCCCATGTTCATCCTTTTCAACAACGCAGAGGTAATTTCTAATATTTTTGTGACCAAAGAGCATATTGTCAATCGTATATGGGCTTGTCAGTGTACCTCTTATCTTTACAAGACTGTCAAACCTGTGTTTTACCGTTGCTATTTTTATCGTCTTATTGCCACATGAGCATTCATCGTCAATAATGTGTGAACAATCATTTGATCTGAACCTTATTGCAAGTGTCCCTGTTCTGGATATGGTCGTATAAACCAGCTCGCCTTCCTCGCCAGGGGAAAGTTGCTCTCCGGTTTTTGGATCTATCACCTCAACCAGTGCATGATCTTCACACCAGTGAAAACCGTTTTTTTCCTCGCACTCAGCACCACTACCAACTTCACTCAGTCCGTAACCTTGTCTGACATCGATTCCCCATCGCTCTTCCAATCTGTTTCGAACAGAATCCGAAAGTGGTTCACCAAGCACATACGCCTTTTTCAAAGCAGTATCTTTGGGATCCTTTCCAAACATCTCTTCATAAGCATAGCTCAATTTCAATATGTACTGGGGAATTCCAAGGATCACCGTCGGGGCAAACATAACAACCATGCCCACCTGTTGCTTTGCCGTTGGAAGTTTTCCGGCAGGTATAACTGTAGCGCCAATATTTCTGATCGCCTCGTGTAAGTCAATTCCGGCAAAGAACATACCGTATGGTGTGGTATTTTGGACGATATCGCTTTTTTTGACCCCAACAGTCTGAAGATTTCTTGTCTCTACAGACACCTGAACATCCACATCATTTTTTGTGAATCCCACGACAGTTGGAAGGCCGGATGTTCCCGAAGTTGTATGATAAACAGAGATATTTTTATCGGCTATCGCACCTTTAAAGTTCTTTACAATATCTTTTTTATCCGAAAATGGGATCTTCACAAGATCTTCATAACATTTGATATCCGAAGGAGTGATACCTGCACGTTTAAATTTGGCCCTGTACAGTGAAGATTTTTCATAGGCCAGCTTGATCGTTGAATGCAGGCGCTTATTCTGTAGTTCGGTCATCTCCCTTCGGGATAATTTATTTACGTCCATTGAAAGTACACCCTTATGATTTCTCTTGGATGTTATCGGCTTTAAACCTATCGAAAGGTGGCACTTGATACGTATTCATGTGCTACTTATCACCTGGTAGTCTACTTAAAACGTCTCTGACATCATACCTTAATGTTATCACCCTGCTTCTTCCACGATCACCTTCACCGGTGAAATCCATGTTTATCAGCCTCACGGTGTCCAATTTATTTAGCATTTCATGAAAAGTCGTGTAACTGAGGTTTGTTTCTTCTTTAAAGATTTTATAAAGGTCTCCGGCCCTTATATTTGATTTGTCCGATCTGTCATCTCCTGCAATCATCTTCAAAAGGGCTTTCTCTTCTTTTTTAAGTGACGAAATGGTATAGGACAGGTGAACCAAACCACTTTTTTTGTATGCATTATCTACATCATCAAGGGATAGTTTCCTGCTGCCCCGTCTCTCGGCGTTAAATCCAGCCCTCCTCAAAAGGTCGATTCCGACTCTCAAGTCACCTGATTTTTCAACCCTGTCAGAAATATCTGTCAGAATCTCTTCAGATACAACTTTTGGATAAAAACCGTAAATCACACGATTTTTTAAAATTTCATATATCTCCTCCCGTGAGTACAATGGAAAATAAATCTCATCGGGTAAAAAGATCGAGTCCACCCGTGGATCGAATGAGTAGCCCACCTTCAAATCACTTAAGATACCTATCACACCGAATTTTACACCAGGATACGTTTCATGAGCCCTTAATATGGAATAAAGCACCTTGTTAACCTCATTTTCATAAAAAAGGTAGTTTATATCATCCAGAGCTACAACCACAACGATCTCTTCGTCTAATAATCGTTTTGCAATCTCTTCAAATATTTTTTTAAATGATATTCCCGAAGCCGGTGGGGCGTGCCCGAAAACCTTTTTGAATATCTGAGAAAATATGGTGTGGCGGGTTGATGTAATCTGGCAGTTTATGTACACAGGTATGACCTTAGATGTGTTCTTTTCTGCCTCTTCAAAGAGTTTTAGAACTGCTGTTGTTTTACCAGTTGCGGGAGGGCCGATACATAATGTGTTTACGGGACGTGTGCCACGCATGGCAGGACGGATGTTGAATTTTAAAGATTGCATCTGGGATTCACGATGAATGAAGCCTTCTGGTATGTAGTCAAGCTCAAACATCTCCTCATTTTTAAAGATCGTCTCATCCCACTGCAAGATGTCTTTCTCCATGTGTCACGTTTATATATACAGGGCTTATCTCTTTTATCTTTCTCCAACAAAGCTTTTAAAAAAGCTTTGATGCATAACCATTTTCACATCATGTCCTTATTTAAAAAACTTGTTTTTGGATTAAACCTTTTCCTAAAAGGTTTATTTGGACGGATCTGTGTAATCTGCGGTTATAGGAGCTAAACAGATATTATATGGGTAATTTCATACAACTATTGTTAATAAAGGATGGTCCAACATCCTACTATTAGTGTATCTGTACGTATGCCAAATAAAAAACTTAAATAACAAGATTTTTAAAATAGGAACATAGATTGAAAATCGGGTGTAGATTATGGATTTTGAGCTAACTGAAGAACAGAAAATGGTTAAAGATGCAGCTAGGGAATTTGCCGAAGGCGAATTTCCAGATATTGCCCAGGATTGCGATGTTAATGAAGAGTTCCCAAAGAGCGTATGGAAGAAAGCCTGTGAGCTTGGTTTGATTGGTGTTTTTATACCAGAAGAGTATGGCGGTGCAGGACTTGGGTTCTTTGAGCATGCATTGATTGCTGAAGAGTTCTGGAGAATTGATCCTGGTGTCGGTCAGGCATTGATATCAACAACATTCGGATCTGAGTTTATAATACTTGGTGGCACGGAGGAGCAGAAGAAGAAATACCTGCCGGCATTGCCACAAGGTAAAGCAATCATGGGAGGTGCGATAACTGAGCCTGATGCTGGAAGTGATGTATCTGCGATAGCTACAACCGCTGTTAAGGATGGTGATGATTACATAATAAATGGTAACAAGATGTTCATCACAAATGCAACACAGGCAAATTATCTTGTTACACTGTGTCTGACGAACCCTGATGAAAAAAACAGGGGAAAGAGGCATAGCGCTATCATTGTAGAAACAGATCATGATGGTTTTGAGGCAACACCGATACATGGAAAGATGGGAATACGTGCAAACCCGACTGCAGAAGTTGTCTTCAGCGATGTTCGAGTACCTCAAGCGAACCTCATAGGCGAAGAAGGTACTGCATTTAAGCTTTTGATGCATTTCTTTGACAGAACAAGATTACACGTTGCAGCAGAAGGTGTAGGCTGTGCCCAGGGGGCGTTTGAGCAGGCACTTGAGCACGTCAAGACGAGGGTACAGTTTGGTAAGCCTCTGGCTGCAAATCAAGTTATACAGTTCAAGTTAGCAGAGATGGCAACGCAGATTGAAGCAGCAAGGGCCCTTGTATACAAAGCCGCCTGGATGGTTGACAAAGGTATAATCGATCCAAAGCAGATATCTATGGCCAAGTACTTTGGTGGACTTACAGGCGTTCAGGTTACAGATGCAGCTTTGCAGATGCACGGGGGCTACGGTTTCATAAACGAGTACCCGATCGAGCGGTTCTACAGATCCGCAAAGGTTGTTGAAATCTACGAGGGTGCAAAAGAAATCGAGCTTATGACGATTGGCAGGCAGATAGTTGGTAAATTAAAGTAGAGTTGATCAGATGGAGATAGAGGACGTAGCTTTTGCAGATAGATATGAGCTGTTTGGATGTATACAATGTGGAAAGTGTACAGGAGGCTGTCCTGTCTCCTTAAAATCAGATCTTAATAGCAGACTTTTGGTTAGAAGGGGGCTTTTGTCCCAGAATGATGAAGTATTGGGGGATATAGAATATATATGGGATTGTACCACCTGTTCGACCTGTACGCTGAGGTGCCCAAAGGGAATTGAACCTTCAGAAGTTATAATCGGTATGCGTACGCTCTTAATCGAAGATGCAAGTGTCCCAAACACCATTCAGGAAGCACTTGAGAGTACATATAAGGATGG
>DAOWMC010000230.1 GCA_030643285.1 Methanobacteriota archaeon
GAGGAAGATCAAGCCTTATCGACCGTGCACTTGGCCCCTTTCCAATTATAATATCGAGCTTAAAATCCTCCATCGCCGGGTACAGCACCTCTTCAACCATGCGATTCAGCCTGTGGATCTCGTCTATGAAAAGCACATCTTTTTCAGAAAGATTGGTCAAAATAGCTGCAAGGTCACCCTGCCGTTCGATTGCGGGGCCGGATGTGCTTGTGATTCCAACACCCACCTCATTTGATATGATATGTGCGAGTGTTGTTTTTCCAAGACCCGGTGGGCCGTGAAGCAGTACGTGATCGAGTGCCTCGCCCCTTTTTATTGCCGCCTCGACAAATATCTTTAATGTTTCTTTTACCTTTTTTTGACCCACAAACGTATCGAAGCTCTGGGGACGCAGGCTAAAATCATAATTAATGTCTTCTTCCATCAAATTTGGTGAGGTTATATGTTTCATCTATCAGATGCCTCTATAAATCTTTCTTTTACAAACGTTTGGTCTAAAGAGGATAAAAACCAACCTGCCCTTGGTCCTGATTTTAATCCAAGTAACGCCATGTAAATCGCCTTGAATATACTATTTGGCTTTATATTGAGTTCTTCGGAAATTTTGTATATCTCATCATGTATCTCTTCCCCCGATTTACCATCCATATAACCTGATAGGTGTAAAAGCGCTTTCTTTTGTTCTGAAGACAGATTCTTAACACCATCGGGTATCTTTTTTTGCAAACTAAACTTAACAGAGTTTGGTGCAAACGTTTCAAGCCATTTTCCAGCCTTTTCGGATCTAAGCTTTATCATCTCCTCTTCCGAGACATCGTATCCGCTTCTTTTAAGCACCGTGAGTATCTGCGTAAAGTCTCCACGTGCAATCTGAAATGCATTTACAATGTGTCCGAAAGGGATCCTTGCGAAAAATACGGATGATGATTTGGTTTGTGATAGCTCTCTGAGTCTATCATCTTCTAACAGCCCGTCAAACTCGTCTATTAACGTTATTAAAGGTATCCCCGGATCAAAATCTATATGCTTTTCAGGTTTTGTCCTGATTATAAGATACCTCAGGACTTCAGATGGTAAAATATCAAGCATTTGCTCGATGGAGATTGTTACACCGGATGAACTTGACATCTTTCCCTTTCCCTTAAGAAGAATGTGTTCAAACGGTATCGGGTATGGCGGGTCGTAGTTAAATATCTTTTTTGAAAGTTCAACTCCCGTATCATACGAACTTCCGGCGACGGCATGATCCTTTCCAAACGGCTCAACAGTTACGCCAAGTATCGCCCATCTTGCCGCCCAGTCAACCCTCCATGTCAATTTACCGCCACCCTGAATCGACGCCACCCCAGAGTGACCGCATGAACATGAATACTCCACCGTTTCTTCATCTAAATCGTAGCCTATCACCTTTGCGGACGTTATCCTGCCACAGGATTCGCATATAGGGTTAAAAGGGTTCCAGTTCGATGAGTACGAGCTCTTTCCGGATATCCTGTCTATTATTTCTGAAATTTCATCCCTTCGGGGAAGTGCAATTTTTATGGCTTCGTTATAATCTCCGTTTTTGTACATCTCATCGGCTTTGAATACCTCGACTTTAATGTTGAGATTGTCAAGCGATTTTAAGAAAGGATTTAAGAAATGATCTACATATCCGGGGCAGCATCCATCCGGATCAGGAATTTCAGAAAGTGGCCAACCCACATATTGATCATAGTCATCGGGCAAAAACGGATACACTTTTCTTAACGGATCATACGTATCGGCTATGTAAATCAGCCTTGAATCTGTGTCTGTGTCTGTATCTGACAATGCCTTATAAACAGCATCCGCTGTAACAACTTCCCTCATGTTTCCTATGTGTATATTTCCCGAAGGGGTTATGCCAGTAGCTACAACGTGCTTTTTTCCCCTCTCAAGTATCTTTTTTGCAATATCATCTGCCCAGTGTGTGGAATTTTTCCCCATTTACCATTACCTTTTTAAGCATCTTAGTACCATCAATTATTAAAGCTTCTAAAGCTTATATATCGGTCGGATAACAATTTTAGGGGTGAGCTTATGAAAGGACGCATGATTTATCCGGGAAAAGTTGATGGTGAGGCAATCGTCTCAAAGGAACCAATTGGATTCTATGGAGGAATCGACGCCAAAACAGGCATTGTTATAGAAAAAGGTCATGAACTTGAGGGACAGTCTGTTAAGGATAAGATTCTTATATTTCCATTTGGGAAAGGGTCAACGGTTGGCTCTTACGTAGTATATGGCTTAAAAATGAATGGCGTTGGACCAAAGGCGATAATAAACAAAGAAACAGAGACTATAGTTGCAACAGGTGTGATATTGGCCGGCATACCATGTGTAGATAAGATAGATACTGATAAATTTAAAACAGGCGATAATTTAGCTGTGGATGCTGATGAAGGGACCGTTGATCTTATTTTGGGGTGATAAACATGTTTCTTACAAAAGATGAAGAAAAGATGCTAAAAGGGGAATGTGGGGAAGTTGTAGAGCGATTGTTCAGGCTGCTTGTGCGTTTGGGTGATATATACGGTGCAAAAAAAATGATACCGGTCGGTTCGGTTCA
>DAOWMC010000160.1 GCA_030643285.1 Methanobacteriota archaeon
GTAAATATAAAAAGGATAATTGAAGATGTAATTGCAGATGTGGCATAAGCAGTTGATTTAAATGTGAGCTGTAATTTGACCGCATTTTGGAAAAAAGTGGACCCATGTGAATTGGTAAAATCAGTGTCTGGATATCCTCAAAACTCCTACTAACACGGATGAAAAGTTTCATAATGGGTCTTTAGATATAAAGTGACATAAATGCAGCAACGCATCCATATAAACAGAGTGGGGGCAAGCTCGATTGAGTTTGAACTCGATGAGATACAGGTTCCAATTGATCGGGGAGAGGAAGTTGGCTTTGAACTCATTATACTAAACTATGGAAACCCCACTCGTGTTAACCTTTCAGCTGGCGATAGTATGGGTGATCAGATCTCCTTTTTAAAGGACAATCCTTATATAAACGATGAGGAGCGGGTGCCTGTTATTTTGAAAATGCCAAGTGAGGGGGGTGTTTCTGAGGGTGAGATACTCATAGCCCTTGCATATGGGTCGAAAAGGAAGAGCTTCAAAGTCAAAATGTTGATGGGACGAGAGGTTCGACGAAATATTGTAGTGGATGAAAAACTGACAAAAAAGGTGACTGGAGATCCTGCACCGGTACCTAGATCAAAGCCTGTGATAAAGACGCATATGCCTCATTTGGATATACATCCCAGTCAGTGGTGGGGTCCGGTGGATTGGGGCATAGGAATACCGTTCATAACGTTAGCATTGATTTTAATCTCCCTGTTTTTGACATTTGATTTTTACGGGGATAAAGATCCGTTTTTCGGGTCACTATTTGCTTCGATTCTTATTGTTTTTTTGATGATGTATAGTCTGAAGAAGACGATTGATTTAGGGAGTGTCAAATGAGGTATATTATAATAACGGGCGGTGTGATGAGTGGTCTTGGAAAAGGAATTACAGCTGCATCTATTGGATTGATACTTAAAAGTTTTGGGTTGTCAGTGACTGCGATAAAGATAGATCCGTATGTGAACGTTGATGCAGGGACAATGAACCCTTACCAGCACGGTGAAGTCTGGGTTACCGAAGACGGTGGGGAGATAGATCTGGATCTTGGGCATTACGAGAGGTTTTTGGATCAGGATCTATTGAAAGATCATAATATCACAACTGGCCAGATATATTCGGAGGTAATAGAAAAGGAGAGGCGTGGAGATTATCTTGGTCAGACCGTACAGATCATACCACACATAACGGATGAAATAAAGCGGAGATGTAGGGCAATCTCAAGAAGAACAAAAGCAGATGTGGTTTTAATTGAGATAGGTGGTACGGTTGGAGATATCGAATCGGAGCCATTTTTGGAGGCTGTGCGGCAGATAAGGGCAGAAGAAACGTTTAAAAACACTGTATTTGTTCATGTTACACTGGTCCCGATTTCAAAAACAAATGAACAAAAAACAAAGCCAACACAACATTCGGTTGCAGTTTTAAGAGAACGTGGGATTCAGCCCGATTTTATCATCGCAAGGTGTGAAGAGAAATTGAAAATGGGATCAAAATCCAAAATTGCCCTGTTCTGTAACCTGGATGAAGGAGCGGTTATAAGCGGCTATGATGTTGATGATATTTACAAGGTCCCACTTGTATATGAAGAGGAGGGTCTTGGTAATCTGCTGTGCGATAGACTTGGAATTGCAAGAAAAAAAAGCGACCTTAAAGGGTGGAGAAAGCTGGTTGAAAAAACCCAAAATGCAAACGTAGAACTTGAAGTTTCGATGGCGGGAAAGTATATAGGTGGCGATTCTTACATAAGCATAGTCGAGGCGCTAAAGCACGCAGGGACCTATAATGGTGCAAAAATAAAGATCAACTGGATCAACACGGAAGAGTTTGATGATGACTCAAAGGAAATAAAAACAATAGGGGATACTGATGGAATCGTAGTACCTGGTGGATTCGGATCAAGGGGAAGCGAAGGTAAGGTGAGGGTAATCAGGTATGCAAGACAAAATGATATACCGTTTTTGGGCCTCTGCTTTGGTTTTCATCTGGCGACGGTTGAATTTGCAAGGAATAAGGTTGGCCCTGATGCAAACAGCACCGAACTGAACCCTCTCACAAAGGATCCTGTCATCGATCTTCTACCTGAGCAAAAAAGAGTTAAGGGGATGGGGGGCACAATGCGGCTGGGTGCACAACCAATTAAGGTTAAAAAAGGTACAAGAGCATACGAAATCTACAACAATCAACAGATTATTCTGGAGAGGCACAGGCACAGGTATGAAGTCAATCCTGCATATATAAAAACGCTGGAGGACGGGGGACTTGTATTTTCGGGGGTGTCACCTGATGGGAGGATGGAGATGTTAGAACTACCTTCCCACCGATACTTTGTGGCAACTCAGTTCCATCCGGAGTTCAAATCGAGGCCAGTAAACCCCGCCCCGATATTTAAAGACTTTGTGGCCGCGATGGTTGATTTTAAGGTTAATTCTACAAAAGATAAAAAGTAGGGCCCATAACATATGATTATCCTATCGGGGGGTACAGGAACACCAAAATTGTTAAGCGGATTAAAGGAAGTTTACGCTGAAGAGAATATAAAAGTAATCGTAAATACAGCCGAAGATATGTGGGTTTCTGGAAATCTGGTTTGTCCGGACGTTGATTCTGTTTTATACACACTTTCTAGTTTAATAGACGATAATAAATGGTGGGGTATGAAAGATGATACATTCATAACCCATGAAGCTTTAAAATATCTTAATCTTGATGAGTCTATGATGCTCGGTGACAGGGATCGAGCAACACATATAGCACGCTCAGATCTTTTGAGGGCTGGTATGACCCTGACAGAGGCAACGGCTAAAATAGCATCAGGATTTGGTATACGGGCAAAGATACTTCCAATGTCAGATGACCATCTGGAAACGATTATCCATACGCCGGATAAAAAAATGCACTTTCAAGAATTTTGGGTTGAAAGAAAAGGGGAACCCATCGTTAATAACGTTGATATTGAAGGGATTAAAGATGCGAAACCCTCCGAATCTGTTATTTGTGCTCTTGAATCAGAGGATACGGTTATGATTGGGCCGAGTAATCCTATAACAAGCATTGGGCCGATTTTGAGCCTGAACGGATTAGTCGATATATTGAAAGATAAATTTGTAATTGCCATCTCGCCGATAATCGGAAAACGGGCAGTGAGTGGTCCTGTTGAAAAGTTAATGGCTGCCTGTGGATACGAGGTTTCTTCTTTAGGTGTTTTTGAGTGTTACAAGGAGTTTTTGGATTTGTTTATTGTTGATGTGAAGGATGATTGCCTGGTGGATGATCTCTCTGTAGACATTTTAAGGACAGATACGTTAATGAGTGATCTTTGTAAGAGTAAAGAATTGGCAAGAGTTATGATAGATTTAGCTTGACCTTATCGTTCTATTTCAATAATTTGTATTTGTTTAGCCCCTTACAACCACAAGATTATTCAGTGCATTACTTGTTGCAGATCTATAAGGTGTTGGACAAAAATAAGTCAGTGTAATCTTGGGTTTCCTTACCTCGCCTTCGGCTCGGTCATATAACACGGTGTATGCGGTTCGTTCCGCTCACCCAAATTGCTCCGCTCCGCAACTTCGCATACACCGAAGCCGTTATATGAAATGGCTAATTTAGAGGAAAGACTATGTTCCTAAAGGATCTGAAGAAGTGTGAAGAAATAATTGCAGGCGACAATACGACCTTGAGAGAATTATTAAGTCCTCTAAAGGACGAGGTTAGTATAAGGTATAGTCTTGCTCACGCAAAGGTTAAACCTGGTGAAATTACTTATGCACACAGGTTAAGAAGTTCAGAAGTTTACTATATATTGGAAGGTGAAGGAGAAATGTATATAGATAACGAA
>DAOWMC010000178.1 GCA_030643285.1 Methanobacteriota archaeon
GCAGACGATCTCGAGGCAACGTATCATTGCCCTGTAGATCTAATAGCACATGGTGTCCCTCACCGTGTACTGAGGGAGCATTAGTGGAGTATTGGCATATGGGTAGATGGATATGATAATGGAAATATTGCAATACGAATTCATGCAGAGGGCACTGATTGCTGGTTTTTTGGCTGCTATTTCCTGTGGGATTATAGGGGTTTATGTTGTTGTAAAAAAGATGGTCTTTATCAGCGGTGGGATATCCCATGCTTCATTCGGTGGAATTGGCCTTGGTTACCTACTTGGAATAAACCCAATCTTGGGGGTGTTATTTTTCGCTCCTTTAGCTGCGCTCGTAATGGGCCTAACAATAAAAAGAACAAAGTTGCCTGAAGATACCGCTATTGGAATTCTGTGGGCGATGGGGTGGTCACTTGGAGTCATCTTCATTGGCTTAACATCAGGCTATACTATAGACCCTTTTAGTTATCTGATCGGAAATATTTTAATAGTTCCACTTTCTGACTTAATCCTAATGCTAATTTTAGATATTGTAATAGTTATAACCGTATTTTTACTGTACAAGGAGTTTTTGGCCATTTCTTTCGATGAAGAATTTGGGGAAGTTGTAGGAGTTCCAGTAGAGATATTATACCTTCTCCTTTTATTGCTAATTTCGCTGACAGTAGTTGTATTGATACAGGTTGTAGGTATCATCTTGGTTATAGCTTTACTGACAATACCAGCAGCTGCGGCAAGACAGTATACGCACACCCTGAACAAAATGATGTTCATTTCAATTTTATTTGGTGCTATCTTTACTACAAGTGGTTTATTAATCTCATACAAACTTGACATAGTACCTGGGGCCACAATTGTCCTGGTTTCGGGGATCGGATTTATACTGTCATATCTTTTTAGTAGCTATAAAAAAACAGTGATTGTGGAGGAAATAAAATAAAATACCTGTATACCAAATACACATAATCCATACCTTGAACCCCGAATCTATACGGGGATCGGATGGGTTATGGCTCCAAAAGCTTAAAGCCGGTTCTGGCATCTAAAACACGTCTGGACTTCGTACCTACAAGTTCAAAAAGAATGATTTCTAAAATATGCCATGTCTTCACACCGTTTCTCACACACCCCGTAATTGTTTCACCTTTTCTTCCACAGGATACATGCATGTGAAGAACGGGCCTTTTATCTTCATCCCAAAATAGTGTACCGGTTCCAACTATTTCATGCGTCTCATCAAGAATGTATTCCATTGGATTAATAGGCTTACACCTACCCTTTTCCGGACCAACAATAAGTTTACTTTCCTTATCCACGCCCCCCACAGCAATCAGTGCTGCAGAACCGATGCCCTGCTCAATTGCAAACTCTTCTATCATCTCATGTATGATTTCGCCATCCTCCAATCGGATTATAAATACACGGCCCAAACTTGCCCGGGAATACTTCATATTTATACCTCGGTTGAATGAGTAAAATAATTTCCTATAGCCGAACTTAATGTAAAGGTATTTGCTGATTGATGCGCATATTTTTTATAGGTGTCACTTTATGACGGGTAAGTTTTTTATTATAGACGAGCGTGATATTTTGGATGGGTTGACAACCGATGTCTACTTCTTGCGAACTGAAGAAATATTAAAGAATAAAAACATAAACCCGTACGTTGTAGCTGAAGTAACTTTATCAGACGGTGATTGGGGTATATTGGCCGGGGTTGAGGAGTCTTGCAAGCTTTTGGAAGGAAAGCCAATAGATGTGTATGCAATGGATGAAGGGACCCTTTTTTACCCTAAAGAGCCCGTTTTTCAAATCTGTGGTAAGTATCTTGATTTTGCAAGGTATGAGACCGCTATACTTGGTTTTCTATGTCACAGTTCCGGTATAGCCACAAAAGCGGCAAAGATAAAATTGGTAGCTGGGAATTTGCCGGTTGTTTCTTTTGGAAGCAGAAGACAGCACCCCATGCTGGCCTTGCTGATAGAGCGGTGCGCGTATATGGGTGGAATGGATGGAATAAGTAATGTCGCTGCAGGAAAAATTATAGGTATCGAACCAACAGGCACAATGCCACATACCCTTATTATTTGCTTTGGAGACCAAAAAGAGGCATTTAAAGCATTCGACGAGGTCATATCAAAGGATGTTAAAAGAATCTGCCTTTGTGACACTTATCTGGATGAAAAGGCTGAAGCTTTAATTGCATTTGAGACACTTTCGGATAAATTGGATTATATAAGGTTTGACTCACCCGCCTCAAGAAAGGGCAACTTCAAAAAGATAATAGAGGAGGTAAGATGGGAACTTAACATTCGTGGAGGTGGGGATGTTAAGATTTTCGTAAGCGGTGGAATCGATGAACCTGATATTTTAGAGTTAAGAGACGTTGTTGATGGTTTCGGTGTTGGAAGCAGCGTATCAAATGCCATGGCCATAAATCTTGCCTTAGACCTTGTGGAAAAGGAAGGTATTCCCTGTGCAAAAAGGGGAAAATATGGAGGTAGAAAACAGGTATATAGAAATTTGGATGACCTGAATGATGAAATAAAATTAGAACGTGAAGAAGAATCAGAGAACAGAAAAGCTCTACTTCTACCCGTCATAAAAAATGGGAAAATCGTAACAGATTTTTCACTGCAACGGTCAAGGCAAAAAGTCTTAGAGCAGCTTGAAAAGTTTAGAGAAAAAGATTTATAATATTAACGCCAACTTAACACAGGTGATCCTATGACAACATATGTGACATATTATTCTGAAACGGGTAATACTGAAAAGATTGCAAAAGGGATTTTTGAAGGGGTTGAAAAAGGGGAAAAAGAGATCGCAAAGCTAAGTGATATCGATAGCGATAAGCTTAAAGACTCAGATCTCGTATTTATTGGTTTTCCGGTTCATGCAGGTGGGCTTCCAAAAGAGGTTAAATCATTCATGAAAGGAGCTTCATCGATTAAAAACGTGGCAATTTTTTATACGCATTCATCTCCAAAGGAAATGAAGATGGTTAATGGGGCAATAAAAGCAGCTGAAAAGATTCTTAAGGGAAATAACGCCGAAATTATGGGTAATTTTGGGTGCTTTGGTACAGTAAATGTTGATTCGCTTTTAAAACTGCCAATGATTAAGCAATCCGAAGAGTTCTGGAAAGATCGCCCCAATGAAGATGATCTTAAAAACGCAAAAGAGTTTGGGCGGGAAATCTCATCAAAGATCTGATGGATTAAGCCCCTTTAAAAAAGCAATTTGTATTTGTTTAGCCCCTGTAACCGCAAGATTACACAGATTTTCATAAGTAAACCTTTTAAGAAAAGGTTTAATACAAAAACGTGCTTTAAAGAAATGGTCAATACAAATAAAATACTTTATCAATGACTTAATCCAAAAACGGTTTTGCATCAAAGCTTTTTTAAAAGCTTTGAATCTGTGGTTTTTTACATCAGCTATACAAATACAAAATTTTTATCTAACTCGTAACCATTCCACATGTACAAAATTTTGGTAGTGTCCTTAAATAGACCGCATAATTAATATTAAATGGCACTTATATATCCATCGTGATACCAAATGGCCAGACCC
>DAOWMC010000159.1 GCA_030643285.1 Methanobacteriota archaeon
ATCTCCCAGGAGTAAATGTGCCCATAAATAAACCTGCAAAGTAGGCAAGAGATGCATCCTTTAACGAAAAATCTATGTTCTGTATTTTCATCAAAAGCTGCCATCTCCATGCCTTCATAATTATCTGCGGAGTAATGAGTGCCAATGCCATCGATAAGTATAATAGATCGGCATCTGCCACTATTTTTAAAATTTTAAGTAAGTCTATATTTAATAAAATTATAAAAAAAATGATAAAACCAAATAAACGGATTATCCACTTACTTTTTGGGTGATACATTCTATACTCTTTTTGACGCTTTTATTGTGATGCCCCAAGATTGTGTTTTTATAATAGGTATCCTCGATATGAATTGATCAATTTGGATCAAAAGATATGTAACTATTCTTTTAAGGGGTAAATACCTTAGAGGGTCTATTACATCTGGAAACCCCAACACAGGATAAGCGATATAACCAAAATATTTTACATCTTTGATAATAAACCTCTCACGTAACATTTTAATTAACCTTTGCTCTTTAAAATCCTTATGTACATCTGAGAAGTGTCTTCCTCCTTTTACCAATTTTCTTGGTATATTGCTCAAAACTGATTGAATTGGCTCCGAAAAGATCAGTTCTCCACCTGTTTTAAGCACCCTATCCATCTCATAGATGCCTTCTAAAGGGTCAGACAAATGATGTAATAGCGATTTACATAAGATCACATCAAATATTTCATCTTTAAATGGTAATTGCTGGCTATCGCCACGCACAAGGATATAGATCTTATTCTTTGCCTTACTAAGCATCCCACCAGACATATCAAATCCTATTATACCCTCTGTTGGCAAGAATTCAGCCATATATCCAATACCACATCCGTTATCTAAAATCAAACCTTTTTTAGTGATTAATGATATCATATCGTTAAACCACAGTTTATGGAATATATTTGAATAGTCATTTAGATAACGTATAGTCTCGTAATCTTCAGATACTTCATCCTGAACCGTCATTTCTTTAATCTGGACACTACCTATCATATCCATACATCATCCTGATATGTTTTATCCCTATACTTAAAAGGACTTTTAATCCATTTATATCACGCACAGCGGTTGTGAATCGAGCAATCTGTTTTGGTCTAAGATACCACGCTCTGTAAGCTCGTCTCATTCCAGATATTATATCGTCAGAAGATAAGTTATCATAACTAACTGTTGCTGAATAATTTTGGTCATAATCTTCCCAATTAGTGCTTATTAACCAGCCGTTTTTTTCAGAAAGTTTATAAAATTCAGTTCCTGGATACGGTGTGCCAATGGCAAAATTCACTATATATAGTGGTAGTTTCTTGGAAAGCCTTATCGTTTCTTCTATGGTCTCTTTTGTTTCACCAGGTAGTCCGATTATAAAGTATCCCCATACTTTTATACCTACCTCTTTAGTCTTTTTTGCTGCATATTTTATTTGGTCAATTGTCAGACCTTTTTTTACATTATCTAAAACTTTTTGAGAACCAGACTCGAAACCATATGCAATCATCCAACAACCGGCTCTTTTCATCCATCTCAACATTTCTTCATCTACTGTGTCAGCCCTACCATTTGTCATCCATCGCATATTGAGTTTTTCATCGACCATTTTTTTACAGAGATCAAGCACCCATTTTTTATCAAGTGTAAATGTATCGGAATGAAACACAAAATTATAAACGCCAAGTTCCTTCAATTCTTTCAGTTCGCCTATGATGCTATCCGGGGACCTCTTTTTAACCTTTCTGCCCCACATTATTGGGGACCTGCAAAATGTGCATTCATAGGGACAACCTCTACTTGTCATTACGAATGTATATCTCTTTCCAATGAGTGGAAGATAATATCTATCAAGTGGGAGTAAATCATGCCGGGGATATGGTAAACCATCTAAATTATGGATTAGAGGTCTTTTATCATTTATTTTAATCATTCCCTCATCTTTTCTAAATCCAATCCCTTTAACATCCTCTAGGTCCCCTCCATCCTCTATTGTATCGATTAATTCACGAAGGCTTATTTCTGCCTCACCTATTATAATAAAATCGAGCCGGAGGTATTCCCTCAATGTCTTTTCCGGTAATGCGGTCGCGTGTGGTCCTATTGCAATTGTCTTGGCGTTTATACCTTTGGCAATGTCAGCAACCCTTATATCGTTAGAGATAATCGATGAAATTACATTTGTTACAATATATTTTGGTTTTTTATTTGTCAAATATGTTTCAAACTTCGACCATGTCATCCTCTCTGCAATACAATCAATTAAATCAACGCAATATCTATCCTCCAAAACTGCGGCTAAATATGCTAAATTAGCCTGGGGCCAAATCGTTCCCTCTCGAGTATATCTGCCAGAACGATCTATATCACGTATGTAGATCGATCCATCAGGAGATGGTGGGTTCACGAATAACACATCTATTTTAGCATTCACCGAGGATTTAGATGCCTTCACTTTATTACAACCTCCTAATATTCGATATTTGATCAGCCAAAATACCAAAGAAAAATATTAGGATGGCTGACATAATTAAAAGTACGGCACTATCTGAAACGTTTAGATGAAGTACTAACTCGTAGCACAAGTAGGAAAAACCAAGAAGAAATAAAATAACACTCATCGGTAAAAAAACCTTTAATGGATTGAATAACGTAACTGTTCTAATTATCAATAGAACAAACCTAAACCCATCTCTAAACGGCTTTATTTTACTCTTTCCAACCCTCTTAGGTGCCTCAATTGGGACGTATTTTAAGTTATATCCGGATGTGATACAGGCCAAAGTAATCGTTGTAGAAAATGAGAATGAATTAGGTAAAATATGTATGAACTCAAAGACAACATCCTTTTTTAATGCCCTAAACCCGGAATTTAAATCAGGTATTTTCATGCCCGCCAGATAGTTAGCAATTATACTGAGGACCATTTTTCCAGGCTTTCTTAATAGCGAGATTTTTGATTCTTTTGATCTTGCCCCAACGACCATGTCATAGTCTCCGATATGTTGTAAAAGTTTCTTGATATCGGCTGGTTGGTGTTGCCCATCTGCATCTATAAACAAAACCACATCTGAGCCTGCATTTCTAATTCCTGTTTTCAGTGAAGCACCATATCCCTTGTTGTAGGGGTGATGTATGACTTTAACGCCTGTCTCGGTGGCAAGTTTGTATGTATTATCTGTAGAGCCATCGTCTATAACAAGTATCTCATAATTTTCAGATACATCCTTTAATTTTGTGAGCACATCGACGATTGATTCTTCCTCATTATATGCCGGAATTATTATTGTAACGTCAGGTTTTTTTACCATTAGTTCCCCCACCCTTTTCCTTCACTTTATTTTTCCCGGGTATATCTCCCCAACCCACTCAACTTGCTTTTTCAACCCTTCCTTCATCCCCACCTCCGGCTCATAGCCCAAAATATCTTTGGCCTTTAAAATTCCAGCATAGGTATGTCCGACATCGCCTTTTTGCACATCCAAATATTCAATCTCAGCATCCATTGCCATTACTTCCTGAAGAGCTTTCAATGCATCATTTATCGAAATCCTAGAACCTCCCCCAACATTAAACGTTTCTCCACAAACGTCACATTCGGCTGCTAAAATAGTCCCCCAAACAGTATCACCAACATAAGTAAAATCCCTTGTCTGTCCCCCGCCCCCATAAACTGTTATCCGTCCCCCCTCCAGAATAGTTTTTATAAACTTATGAAAAGCCATATCAGGCCTTTGCCTTTCCCCATAAACAGTAAAATATCTTAAAGAGATTGTAGAAAGGCCATAATTTTTGAAATAAAGATAACAAAGGTTTTCCCCTGCCAACTTCGTAACACCATAAGGAGAAACAGG
>DAOWMC010000225.1 GCA_030643285.1 Methanobacteriota archaeon
GACATGTTGCTTCCGGCAATCTTTCCCTGTTTGTAAGCAAGTGGCCAGATTGGTATCAACCTGTTTTCCTTAACCAGGCTATCGTAAGCCTCTGCCACATCTCCGGCTGCATATACACATTTTTCAGAGGTTTCCATGTGTTCATCTACCACTATTCCTCTGTTCACCTTTATATCTGTATCCTTAACCACATCAACATTTGGCCTGACGCCTATTGCAAATATAACAAGATTACAACTGATTTTTTGACCGTCATTTAGCACAACACCGCTAACCTTGTTTTTTCCCGTTATCTTTGAAACGCTATTTTTGGTGATGATCCGAATGCCCAGTTTCTCAAGATGTTCCTTTGCGATATTTGAGGCTGTTTCATCAAATACCGTACTTAAAATTGAGTCTGCCAGCTCAACAATCGTTACATCCATATCACGTGCTTTTAGGGCCTCAGAAGCCTTTATCCCGATCATCCCTCCGCCTATTACGACGGCTTTTTTCGTGTTTGAAAGCCTCTCTGATATCTCCTTTGCATCATCCCATGTCGTGAATGTGAAGACCCCGTCTTTTTCCATACCTTCGGTCGGTGGAACAAATGGCGTACCACCTGTGGATATAAGAAGATTATCGTACTTTATTTTGCCATCATCCAGAATAACGGTCTTATTTTTAGTGTCTATTTTAAGAGCGGTCTTATTTATGAGTTCAACGTTGTTCTTTTCGTAAAAGTAAAAATCACGGTAGTACATCCCATCTTCGGTAATCTTTCCGGCCAGAAGGTATGAGATCAATGGGCGGGAGTACACATGATACGGTTCTTTAGATATTATTGTTATTTTGTTTTTTTTGTCATTTTCCCGTATCGCCTCAACAGCACCAACTGCTGCCGCTGAATTTCCGATTATGCAGTATTTTGTCATCTCAATCAACCTCGTAGACTAATGCTTCATTTGGGCAATTGGCCACGCATACGGGCATGTCAGAACCTGCGCAGAGATCACATTTGGAGGATACTTTGTTCTTTTCATCCCTTTTTATAGCACCAAACGGACAGCTCATTATACACATCCAGCAACCTACACATTTTTTTATATCGCAGAGCACCTTACCATCTTCAGTGTGCATTGCCCCTGAGATACATGCCTCTACACAAAACGGTTCTTCACAGTGCCTGCATTGCAGGGCAAATGAAACATTTCCTTTTTCTTCTACTATCGTTCTTGAAAGCGGTCTTGGTTCCTCTTTGAATGCCTTTATGATCCTCTTTGATTTGGAATGTTGAACGATACAGTGTATCTCGCATAGACGGCAGCCTATGCAAACCTCTTCTTTTACGTATATTCTTCCCATTTTATCAGGCTCCTGCAGGTAATATTCCAAGTATTTCAAGATCAGTGTCCGAAAGGCCCACGCCCCTTAACTGAAGCCTGTTTCCACGTATACTCTCAATTGCATTTATACCCATTCCACCCAACATCTCTTTGATCTCCAACGTCCATGCTCTGAGTAGATTTAACAGTCTTCTTGTAGCTACATCCGGGTTGAGCCTTTTTTCAAGGTATGGGTCCTGTGTTGCAATTCCCCAGTTACACTTTCCTGTGTAGCATTTTTGACAGACATGACACCCCATCGCAATCAGGGCAGGTGTTCCAATGTAAACGGCATCTGCGCCCAGAGCAACTGCTTTTATAATGTCAGAACTGTCTCTGAATCCTCCGGCAACTAAAATTGAGGCCTGGTTTCGTATACCCTCGTTTCTAAGCCTCGTATCAACAGAAGCAAGAGCCAGCTCTATCGGAACACCAACATTGTTTCTTATAACCGTTGGTGCAGCTCCTGTTCCACCTCTAAAACCATCCAATGCGATAATATCCGCACCGGCACGAACCATTCCACTTGCAATTGCCGCAGAGTTGTGTACAGCCGCAATCTTGACAGAGACTGGCTTTTTATACTCTGTTGCTTCCTTTATAGCATATATCAACTGCCTGAGATCTTCAATAGAATAAATATCATGATGTGGAGCCGGTGAAAGTGCATCTGTTCCGACCGGAATCATACGGGTTCCGGATACTTCCTCTCCAACTTTTTCTCCCGGTAGATGACCACCGATTCCTGGCTTAGCACCCTGGCCAACCTTAATCTCAACTGCAGCAGCAACATTCAGATAATCCGGACTGACTCCGAATCTACCTGAAGCCACCTGAACTATCGTGTTTTTACCATATTTATAAAGGTCGCGATGAAGTCCACCTTCGCCTGTATTGTAAAATGTACCAAAAGCTTCGGCAGCCCTGGCAAGTGAAAGTGAAGTGTTAAAGCTAATAGCACCATACGACATGGCCGAAAAGACAATTGGTGTTGAAATCTCGAGCTGAGGGGATAGTTCGGTCTTTAACACGGGTTCGTCTCCTGATAGATCTAATTCTATTGAATCGGGCTTTCTGCCAAGGTAAGTGCGCGTCTCCATTGGCTCCCTCAACGGATCGATGGACGGATTCGTAACCTGTGAAGCATTTAAAAGTATGTGATCCCAGTAGATCGGAAAAGGTCTATCATTTCCCATGCCGGTAAGTAGGACCCCGCCTGTTTCACATTGCTTGTATATGTTTTTTATTGATAGAGGTGTCCTGTTTGCGTTAAATCTGAACTCAAGTGGGTTTTCCTTCACAGTCAGTGCCCCGGTGGGACATAACGAGACACA
>DAOWMC010000146.1 GCA_030643285.1 Methanobacteriota archaeon
AAACACGGTGGATTGTGATGCATGTCATGCTGTCGGATTTACAGAAGAGGATTGGGATGTATCAAAGCATGATGTGAAGATTTCACCGCCAAAACCGGCCACGGAGAAACCAGAGGAAAAAGCATCCGAAAAAGAAACGCCAGGGTTTAATGTTTCAATTGCAATTATAGGCATACTCGCTACTGCATTTCTAATAAGAAAATACAGGTAATTTATCCTAATCCCCCGGTACGGTTTGGATTTCAGGATAAATCCCATTTTTCTTTAAGCAGGAAACCACGTTGCTTATGGATGTCTTTTTTATTACAATCGTATTTGGGAATGTACGAACTATATATCGCTCAATTCTTTTCTCAATTTCTTTTGCTTGCACTGGATCGTCCACCTCCAAAAAGACCTCGTCGTGCATGTTTATAAGATCCGACAGTATTCCCTTTTCCTTGATAACTATTGCAGTTGGAGAAACTTCTTTTATAACATATTGTTTGATTTTACTTTTTATTTTATCAGTTAAATCCTCATCAGCCTCTAAAAAAGTCCCTTTTTTGATTTTAACCTCTCCAAACTCAGATCCCCATTCCTTTACTGAGTATAAAACATTTTGAGGGACTTCCTTTTGAGAGTTTTCGCATAGAAAGTCAACAATCCATTTCATATTCAAACCACGATATATTGCACCTAAAACCTGGTTTTTTGTAAGTAGGTAGATGCTTACCTTATCAGAACTCTCAATCTCTGTGAATTTAGCAAGATTGAACAAAATCTTCCTTGAAGTTTCCGGAAAGACAGTGATCTCAAAATTAGGCTGGATTATAAATTTTTTATAGCTGCTTTTTTTTGTTTTTATTTTTTTTATACCTAAGACATGGCCACCAATTGGGGTTATTCTGAAGGCAACTCCTCCCTCAATAATACCAATTTCAATTATTCCAAGCCACGTCAAGCGGTCTAAGAAACGCTTGATGCGAATCCTGTCAAACTTTCCCCATTCATCAAATTTTTTATCCACAAAAAGTTCATTTTTGAGGTTTTTTAAGAACAAGTCAAAATCATACCATGTTTCGGATTTTAGAGACCTTAAACCATTTATTGAGAATATCTCGTTTTTTTCGGCATTCCTTATCATATAATTGAATATATCCTCTGCCCTATGCCATTCTTCCTTTGAAACAAAATCCTCGGCTTTTATAGTAGTATCCAAAAAATACTCGTCTTCTATACTGCTGTACTCTTTTTTAACAAGATCAAGCTCCTTACAAATATTTCTTATGGTGGTGAATTCACGGTTACCCAATCCTATTTTTTCCAAATATTTTTTTGGGAGTTGGTGAAGTGATTTTGTCAAAGTGGGGCGTTCTACGGAAATAAACGTTAGATACTTAAAAAGCCCATCTATCAAGCCACTGCTACCGGAATTTATCTGAACTTCTTTTTTTACTTCCATATCTTCAGCACTTTCCGAAAAGACCGTGGAGATGCCTTCTCTGAGTTCATCGGGAACAACAAAAACAGTTGGGCCATGGGTTGAATATTTTTTAACAGCAGATATCAATGCGTTTCCAAGCAACCCTTTAGGGCTCTGCCAATGGTAGGCGGGAAAAACACCCAATTCCATCTCATTTATATGATAATCGTAAAGATCGTTGCATTCGATAACCCCCCCCTTTATTGCAAATATGCCCAAGATATCTTTTTCCCTCGATGAGAGCTTGTTAACAACACTCCGTATTGCCTTTATCCCTTCCATTTCTTCGGCAACTTTTTTTCTATCGGGTCCACCTTCAACCTCTATTCCCCAAAATGAGGCAACTTTCTCGAGGTTACGATCGCTAAGTCCCTCTATTGTTCTCTCTATTGATATATCCATCAATTTTGGAGTCTCCTCATTCCGTATCCCCTTTATCCACCACTACATAATCCTTTATTGCTCGAACAGATTCAAACGGAAGAAACAAAAAACCTCCCTCCTCTTTGTACCCCTGCTTGTTGAATGCGATATCAGGCCTCACAACAAGATCAACCAACGTCCCTGATCTTGCATCTATAACCAGATTGCTCAGCGTCCCTATCTCACTCCCGTCCGTACTCATCACTTTTTTATTAACAACCCTTTTTGCAAACACTTTAGACATCGTTCAATACCTCCATCCTTTTCTATCTATCATTATCCTATATAAGACCTCACCTCTTGTCTGCTCTCAAATTGATCCTTTACCTTCTCGTAGTAACTCATCATATCGGAAGCACTTGGCTTAACCTTTTTAAGAGCTTCTCTAAAGTGATTGGGTGTGACTATGTTCACATCCCGTCTCAGTGCAATCATTGCCGCTTCTCTACATAGGGCCTCGATGTCCGAGCCTGTATATCCTTCTGTCAGGCTGGCAATCTCTTCAGCGTCAACACCTTCCATTGGCATATCCCTTGTGTGAATCTCTAAAATATCCTTCCTACCCTCTTTATTTGGTGCTTTGACTAAAATGAGTCGGTCAAACCTTCCCGGACGACGCAGGGCAGGGTCAATCAAGTCAGGGCGGTTTGTTGCCCCGATTACGACTACATCTTCCAATTTTTGCAATCCATCCATCTCGGAAAGGAGTTGATTTACAATCTGCTCATATGCCCTTGATCCATCCTCACCCCCTCTCGCAGATGCAATCGCATCCATCTCATCAAAGAATATTATTGAGGGTGAAACCTGCCTTGCCCGCCGAAATATCTCTCTTATTGCTTTTTCCGATTCACCTACCCACTTTGATAATATCTGAGGTCCATTTATACAAATAAAATTTGCATTAGACTCGGATGCAACTGCTTTTGCAATTAAGGTCTTTCCGGTTCCCGGTGGCCCATATAAAAGAATTCCTTTAGGGGGGCGTATACCCATCCCTTTAAACTTCTCCGGTGATGTGAGCGGCCATTCAATTGCCTCTATCATCTCCTGTTTCACATCGCCCAGACCACCAATATCGTCCCAGCTAACCTGTGGAATATCCATGAGCACTTCCCTCATTGCAGAAGGCTCTATCTCCTTTAAAACACACTTGAAATCATCATTTGTTATTTTTATCCTTTCTAATATCTCTCTTGGGATGAATTCATCATCCAGATTTATATCCGGCAGAATCCTTCTCAGGGCATTCATTGCCGCTTCCTTGCACATTGCCGAGATGTCCGCACCTACAAAACCATGCGTTTGGGAGGCCAGTTCTATCAGATCCACACCTTCACCAAGTGGCATGTTTCTTGTGTGAATTTGAAGAATCTCCATCCGATCATCTTTTTTTGGCACGTGAAGTTCTATCTCCCGATCAAATCTCCCCGGCCTCCTCAATGCAGGGTCTATTGCATTGAGCCTATTTGTTGCTCCGATAACTACAATCTTGCTTCTATCTTCCAACCCATCCATAATTGTGAGCAACTGTGCGACAACTCTTCTCTCAACTTCTCCCAAAACTTCACTTCTTTTCGGAGCTATGGAATCAATCTCATCTATGAAAACTATTGATGGGGCGAACTCATTTGCCTTTTCAAATATCTCTCTTAGCTTTTGTTCGCTTTCCCCATAGAATTTGGATATTATCTCAGGGCCCCCTATGTAATAGAAACTTGCACCGGATTCATTTGCGACAGCCTTTGCGATTAGCGTTTTTCCGGTGCCCAGAGGACCGTATAGAAGAACTCCATTTGGTGCACCTACTCCAAGCTGCTGAAATATTTCAGGATGTTTAAGGGGCAGTTCTATCATTTCCCTAACCCTCTGAATCTCGTGTTTCAGGCCACCGATGTCTTCGTAGGTGATATTTGTTGCCCTGATTTCATGTTTAATAGGTTTTTCTTTTATGTAAATGTCAGTGGATTCTGTAATTATCACGACTCCCTCTGGCCTGCTCTCGGTGCATACAAGTGGTAGGACCTGCCCCATTACGCCTTTTCCTATAAGGTACTCCTGTGTGTTTGTAATTGGTATTATGTCACCAGAAACAATCGCTCGTTTTGTAACCTGTCTTCCTATAATATCCTTCATATCATCATCTAAGACGACCGGGACACCTTCAGCAACTGCAAGCGTTATTCTTTTAGCG
>DAOWMC010000122.1 GCA_030643285.1 Methanobacteriota archaeon
GATCTGAGACAGAGATTCGGGCATGTGTTATATGGATATTTAACCGACCGATTTCCTTTCCTATATCAAAAATTTTTTAAACATCCCTCTGAAATAAAAACGGAGGAAGAAGAATATAAATCACTCAGTAAGAAGATACATAAGGCCGCAAGGGATTTCATAAAAAAACAGGAGATCGATTACCTTATAATGGGTCATACACACGATCCATTGGCGGATGATAAACTCTTTGATTGTGGAGACATGACAGATAGCCTATCATATATAATAGTTGATAATGGTAAGCCCAAGCTTAAAAAAATGGCCCGAAAAACAGATTGAGATAAGAATATATGAAAATAAGATTAAGGTTTCGACATGTAAATCCAATTGCCCTCTATATGATTGGGATATTGAATCTTATTCTGATATACAGCATCTTATTTATTTATCTACGCGATGAGTTTAGTGGTACTGATAGTGGTATAATAACTGCTGTTTATTGGGTCATTCAGACGATAACAACGTTGGGATATGGGGAAATATATCCTGTATCTTCATTAGGCAGGTTGCTTGTCACAATAATTATCTTTTCGGGAATCGTCTCAATATTTGTTTTTTTCCCGATGGTTTTGACACCCTGGCTTGAAAGAAGAATCAGACGATTGCCAACACAGGTTAATATGAGTGGTCATATTGTTATATGCGGCTACAGTGCACTGGTTGAAACATTGATCGAGGAACTTGAACAATCAAACAGGTGGTTTGTGCTTATAGACAATAATGAGCAGACCATTCGAGATTTATTGGAGCAAGATATACCCTGTATATACGGTGACCCAAGTGATAAACTCATTTTGGAAAATGCCTGTGTTTCAGAAGCAACAGTGCTTGTATCCAATAAAAGAGGCGAGGAGAATGCCAACATAATTCTTACCGCATCAAAACTGAGTGATGCGGATATGATCGCAATTGTAGATGATATTGCCATGGAAAAGTTTCTGACCTATGTCGGGGCGACGGCCGTATTATCACCAAGACAGTTATTGGGCACTTATATGGGAAGACAGGCACTCTTGCCAGCGGTTCATGGGTTAATGGAGATTGACAGGTTACACCCGAAATTGACTTTTAAAGAGGTTTTAGTTTCCAAGGGGTGTGATCTTTTGGGAAAGAGCATTAAAGAAAGTAGAATTCGAAGTAAGACAGGTGCAACGATAATTGGAATAAGTAAAGATGACAAAGTAATCTTGAATCCGGACCCAGAAGCCGTTGTTATTGGGGAAGAAAACTTATTATTCGTAATTGGTTCTGAGGAACAGTTGAACAGGTTAGATGAACTGATGTCCGGGGGGGGCGGAAAAAGAGACCATGGGTTGTACATCTTAGCTGGTTATGGGGATGTTGGTAAACAGGTGGCCGGTGTATTACATAAAAAAGGGGTGGACTTCACAGTTATTGATGTTCGTGACGTTACGGGTGTAAGTGACGGAGATGATGGAGGTAAAAAAGGTAGAGAGGAAGATAAGATAAAACTGATTTTAGGTGACGCTACGGAAGAAGAGGTTTTAAAGGCTGCCAAAATAGATAAAGCATCCACATTCATCGTTGCACTAAATGAAGACTGTTTGAACATATATACCACAATTGTAGCAAGAAAATTAAATCCCAAAATAAGAATTATATCACGTGCGAACGCTGTAAATTCTGTTGATAAGCTATATGATGCTGGTGCAGATAGTGCATTTTCACTATCATCGATCTGCGGTAGGATGCTTGCAAGGACCATCTCGTTACATATAGAAGGCGAGATAAGGCTTACTGAGGAGCTGATCGTGAGGATGTATAAAGCAAGGGGCAATTTGGTTGATAAAAAGATAGGGGACTTAAAGATTCGATCAATTACAGGGTGTACCCTTGTCGGAATGGATGATAGTGAAAATTTCATCGCAAATCCGGGTGCCAACGCTGTCATAAGCGAAAACACCGAGTTGCTTGTAGCAGGAACAAAAGAACAGTTACGTACCTTTGAGCATGAATACGGTTATAAAAAATATAGAAATATTTTCAGGAAGTGAAAGATAGGTGCCAGACAAAATAAAAAGTTATGAAGCTAACATCATGAAAGTAACAAAATATGGGGCAATCCTTTCAAAAAATGAAATAAAAGAACTTACCTTATCTCAAAAAGATAGGGGCCCATTAATCGAAGAAATGATTGATCAAAAAATTCAGATACAGCCAAATGGTGTGGATTTATCGGTTAAAAAGATTGAACGGTTTATAGGCCCTGGAAAAACTGATTTTGATAATAAAAAAAGAGAAATATCAAATACAAAAGAGATTGAATTTGATGGGGATGAATTTCTATTTCTGGAATCGGGTGCTTACAAAATTACATTCAATGAAGTTGTCAATCTGCCACTTGATTTAGTTGCGATAGCAGCACCGCGATCCACTTTGCTCAGGTGTGGCGTCACGGTTGAGACTGCCATATGGGATGCAGGATACAGGGGACGCGGGCAGTCGCTACTGATCGTGATGAATAAAAACGGGTATTTTATAAGAAAAAATGCAAGGGTTATACAGCTTATGTTTATCAGGCTATCGGGAAAAGATACAATCAGTGAAGGATATAATGGAAAGTATCAAATGGAAAATTTATAGATGACAAGATTAAAGTTTCATTATTGAGGGGAGATTCAAATGTTACAACTGGTTATCAATGGGGTCGTCTTAGGATGCATCATAGCACTTTCTGCCATCGGATTATCAATGATTTATGGAATCTTGAATTTTGCAAATTTTGCACATGGAGACCTTTTGGCCCTTGGTGCTTATCTTGCTTTTCTATTCAGTGTGGGCTTTGAAATTAATTTTCTTGTATCATGTATTCTTTCTGTTGTTATCACATCAATTGTGGCGGTATTTTGCGATTATGCAATATGGAAACCAATGCGGAAAAAATCTGCGGGCAGGGTATCTTTAATCATAATATCTATCGGCCTTGCCCTTTTCATAAGAAATTTAATTATATTTCTGTGGGGCCCTGCCATAAAGAGATATGATATGCCCGTAAAGCGGGGGATGGAAATTGGAAGCGTGGTTATAACGCAAAATCAGGTTGTAGTAATAATTGTTGCTGTGATCTGTATGTTTCTTGTCCACTTTATTTTGAAGAAAACCACAATAGGTAAGGCAATGCGAGCGTTATCTGATAACATAGACCTTGCAAAAGTTTCCGGAATCGATGTGGATCTTGTGATAAGATACACATGGGTGATCGGAGTGGCACTTGCTGCAGTTGGTGGCATCTTATACGGGCTTTTGACAAATATAAATCCAAATATGGGCTGGTTCGGCCTTCTTCCTGTGTTTGCAGCAGCTATACTTGGCGGAATTGGAAACCCCTATGGTGCAATGGCGGGTGGAATTATAATTGGCCTGACACAGGAGCTTAGCACCCTGATCCTGCCTACAGAATACAAATTAGCTGTTGGCTTTGCTATAATGATAGCAGTTCTTCTCATAAAACCAGAGGGGGTATTTGGAGGTGTATAATAAACGATTGAATATATAATAACCGTACTTTTAATTGCGGCAATTTATGCGATATTCTCACTTGGTCTTAACTTAGAGTGGGGCTTTACGGGGCTTATTAACTTTGGACATGTGGCTTTTCTTGCAATAGGTGCATACACGACCGTGATATTAAATCTGAGGGGGGTTCCTTTACTTTTTTCAATTCTTTTGGGAATGGTTCTTGCGGGGCTTTGCGGTGGCCTGCTTGGAATACCTGCGTTAAAATTGAGGGAAGATTATCTTGCAATTGTGACCATAGGATTTTCTGAGATCGTTAGATTCTTTTTTTTAAATGAGGAATGGCTTACAAGGGGGCCGATGGGGCTTTATGGTTATTCAAGGCCATTTGAAGAATTTATCCAGGGGGATTACAACTTTTTCCTTCTATTTATTACTCTTGCAATTCTTTTGGTGTGCTACTTAATGCTTGAAAAACTGATTAAATCGCCATGGGGTCGAGTGCTAAAGTCTATAAGGGAAGATGAGGATGTCTCTGCATCGCTTGGAAAAAATGTCTTTTCATATAAAATTCAGTCGCTTATGCTGGGCTCGGCAATTGCCGGGCTTTCGGGATCACTTCTTGCAATTTATATTCAATATATAAACCCGAGAAACTTTATGCCGATTGAGACATTCTATGCATGGATTGTGGTTGTACTTGGTGGATCTGGAAATAATAGGGGTACGATTATAGGTGCGGTTATCTTATGGACATTTTTCAGTGGAACGAGATTTTTTCAGGGATATCTTCCATTCAGTCCGACACAGATGGGTGCGCTTCGAATAATGTTTATCGGGCTCGCATTAATAGTTCTTATGATGTATAAACCTGAAGGGATCTTAGGAAAAAAAGAGGAGTTGACACTCGAAAGGTGAGAGCTATGTCATCTATGTTATCGGTCCGAAATGTTGAGAAAA
>DAOWMC010000095.1 GCA_030643285.1 Methanobacteriota archaeon
ATTGGATTATCATCATTATATTGTACTATTAAAACCTTTTGTTCCGCTTTTTTCACTTTCCCAAAAATAGATCCGGAACTACTGGTAAAGCGAGCCATTGTGCGAATTTGTTATAAGTTTTACCAACTTTTTGCGCCGTTTCAATTCCTTTTTTGGTTCGGAAAACCAATTTATAATACTTAGAATCTTCATCCTCCAATTTCTTCAAAAACCTTCCCATAAGGGGGTTTATGTAACAATTTTAATTCTTCAATCATATTTTTCCAGTGGCTCCCCTTCCAGTAAACCTGACTACAACGTATACAAACCCAAAAGCTCGTACCTTCTTCAATTAGTCTTTTTGGGATGTAGGGCTTATCCAAAATGCCAATTTCACCTTTGGAGTCCACCTGCCTTATGACCGAATTACAGATGCTACACCTGCTCATTTTTGGCTCAATGTCAATATAATATGCTGAAAGTAACTCTTCAACCTGTTCTATCGATTTGTTTGGCCTCATATAGTGGCAGTGGACGTCTAATCTTTTTGCTCTTTTTGCAAGTGTTTTATCCCTCGTTATCAAAATTCTGTTATCAATTTTAGCAATAATAAGTAAAAGGTCATCTTCTCGTTTCGAATTAATTTTGGCATCAGCGATGTTGATCGTATCATAACCGAGCATTCTAAGCCGTGTTACAAGACGGCCAAACATTCTATCAATTATAAAAGAACACCCACACATCTAACCTTCTACTATACCGGAGTTCAAGTCATAAAGGCGATCGCCTTCATTTAACCTTTATAGGACTACTAGGTATTAAACTTTGTAGAAGGCAGTGTTTTCTTTCTTCGAGCTCTTCATACAACCCAATCTCGCTTTCATTCAAGACATCCCACCTAATCTTTAGCTGATCTATAGACGTATCGATATTGATAATCTCATCAATTATCTTTTCACTTCGCATCATAGGTCGTAACCCCAATTTACCCATCTTTATGAACATACATATATCCATTATGTAAACATTATTTAGTAATATGAACACAGTACTAAAAAAAGCAACCAAAAATTCTATAAAAGCTCTAGTACGTAAACCTCAAGTTCCATGTCCGATAGACCATGCCACTACTTTATCACGAGCATCTTTATCATGATACCATCATCAACATTTGGTCCGCCGTCTTTTTTCGTTTTATTGCAGAACAAATCGAATACGATGGTATTGAAAAGGGTTCCAAACGATAAGAGGTTTGATCTCTGATCGTTTATCACAATGTTTTGCACTGCCGGTCAGATGAAATCACCTGAACCGGATTGGATGCTTTCCGCATAATAAATCATAATATTATGACATATTATCATGATATATATCAATTTCAGGATAAATCAATACATTTAATACACTTAGTCTTACTAATATTAAAAGAGGTGAATAACATGGCATTTTCTCAAACTGATATGCTTTTATCCAAAAATCCATTTAGGTTCATTGCTGTCGGGTTGGGTCTGGCCCAGTATACTGATGTCGTAACAACGATTGGGGGCATAAAACAACATGGATTGTTCATAGAGGGAAACACGATTGTAATTAGAACGATCCAAAATTACGGTTTTATGGGATTTATCGGTGGAAAAATTATAGCATTGCTGATCGTGTTTGGGATGTCAGCAATCCTTCTAAAGCTTGGATTCAAAAAATCGGTTATCGCACTTTTAAGTACCCTGACAATCTTTTTGGGATTAATGGCAATTCGTAATCTGTATCTTTTGATGCTGTGGCAGTAGGACTTTGCATCATCCAAGCTTGTCCCAACTGGACCTTTTATATAAAATTACCACAGCTATAACTGCAACGATACAAACTATTAAAATCACAACGTGTTTCATCTGACCGATAAATTCCTGATGCTCTCTATCACCTATTACCTTTGAAGATGCAAGTTCAGAAGCAATCGTTGCGTTGTTGTATGCGTTATTAGCAGATACAAGTGATTCTTCTGTTTTACTGGCTGAATAAAGGCGATTTGCATCTCTTAGGTGCCAGTTTGCCAAATCAAAATGGGTCTTTATCTCGCCACCAATATTCGTACCATTTGCTTCGGCATTTGCTATTGATTCGTTTGCTTCATTAATAGCCCCTTTGGCGCGATCCAATGCAGCCAACACACCTTCGATGTCCTCTGTCGTTACTTCCCTTCGGATAGATTTTATCACTTCGTGTTGTTCATCGGTTTCATCGGTCTGCTTAATTGACATGAGAAGTATCTCTATCTTCTTTTCATGTGAAGAGGCCAAACCTGAGAGGCTGATCGTAAGATTATCATACTTACCATGATCAAATATTAATCCTACTTTGCTACTACTATTTCCCTCTGTTTCAGTCTCCTCCATGCCTTTCATCGTAAAAGCCCATACAGGATCCTCCAAACCTGTTTTAAAGGTTAAATTTGTCTTGGTGGTAAGGTCTGAACTAACCTCATCCAGCGTGATTCTTATGCTAACCTCTTTTCCAATGTCTAATGTTTCCGGGATCCCGCTTCTGTGGGATTCGACGAGATTGGACTGCATAGCAACAACTGGCACTAAAAAAGATCCCAACAAGAATAATATTAATACAACAACAATTTTTTTCTTCATTTAATATCACCTATTCAAAACAATGGTTCCAGCGAATCATCAGTTTCCATTAAGTTGCCAAATTTCTCTTCTTTTTTACTTTCAAAGTCTTTAATCCTTTCCTGAGCTTCAGTAGCAGCTTTCTGAATTTCTTTAATCCTTGGGATATTAGAAACGCCTGAAAGCAATACAGTACTTGCTACAAACTTACTATTTGGAATCGGATAATCTCCACCCCGAACCTCGGTGCCTGAGATCAAATTTTCCACCCATCGCCTTGACTTTTCTATACCCATTCTGTTTAGCTCTTCGGGGGGACCTGCAACTAAAATAAGTGCCTTTTCTGCAGTTTTTACGTCACATGATATCGTTAGCCTCCCCATAACTGCCCTTCTTACAAGAGATGCGATCCTTGTGGTGGTATCAAGTCTATCAATCGATCCCCTATCCTTTTTAAACTGACTTTTTAATCGCCCTATAACACCGCCACTTTTACCTGGTATCTCTTCTATTGCATAGCCTATGGTGGCAACCCCGCCAGTAGCAAGCGTGTTAATAATCTCGGAGGAATCAACCACCATATCCCCCACCTCGGCTTTTGAACTAACTGCTTCCCCTGCACCTATTATAACACTAAGCCTTCTTACAATCTCCTCGTTTATGTGGCTATAAGCCTCCCCAAGGGTCTCACCCTCCTGCTTCCACGATTCGTTATCAAACAAAAATAGGCAATCGGCCACGTTAATAAGCGTCATAAAACTTCTCGCCGCGTTTAACGTATAAAGTGAACCCTCATCGCTTGCGGGTAAAACTCCAAGTGCGTAAACCGGCTCGGTATATACTTCTTTTAACCTTTGTGAAATCACGGGAGCGCCTCCGGATCCGGTACCTCCACCCAGTCCCGCTATCACCAAAAACGCATCTGTCTGATGTGTTCCTCGTTTATCTATTGCGCTCTGTATTGTGTAAATGTCCTCCTGAGCAACTTTTGCACCAAGCTGATTATCAGCCCCAACCCCATGCCCTTTTGTTATAGATTGACCTATAAGTAACCTATCCTCCATAGATATAGTATTAAGGCCCATAAGATCGGATTTGGCGGAGTTAATCGCAAGCGCCCGTACAATACTACGTTGCTTGGTCCTTGTATCATATTCCAAAAAAAGGTCTGCTATCTTTCCTCCTGCTTGCCCAAATCCGATTACAAATAATTTCATTTTATGATCCCCTCGTTTATGCAAATCGCTAAAACCACAATGAATGAGAATATTGGATTAACATATATATAAATATGATGCATCTATTCTATTTGCCTATTTCAGATATTTTGCCGCGTCCTCTGGTGGAACTATGTTTATGTACATTTCAGTACTTTTCTCAAATCCAGCCTCTATAGAAATTTTTGGTTGTATCCTCACATTGAAATGATACTTCCTACCGCCGGTTTGGAAGAACATGTAGTTGTATGGTGGGTCACCCAGGACGTCTTTAAGCCTGCGTAACGTGTTTCTAAGTATTATGGCAAAAGAGTCCAATCCCACCTGATCAAACCTGTTTAAGTTACATTTATGCTTTTTTGGTAGAATCCACATTTCAAATGGTGATTTGGAATAGAAAGGTGCGAAACATATCCAACCCTCGTTTTCTTCTATCAAACGCTCTGAAACAGCTTCTTTTTCAACTATGTTACAATATGGACAGTTCTTAGTCTTTATTTTCTTAAGTTCATTTTCAATTTTTGGTGGCATTAAAGGGGAGGTTATTATCTGCGTGTGTGGATGTAAAAGAGATGCCCCTGCTTGCCTACCATGATTTCTAAAGAGCGAAACATACGCTACCCCTTCTTTTGATGAATAATATTTAATTCTATCAGAATACACCTTTAAAAGGAGCTTTATTTCGCCATCATCAAGATCGGAAGGATGGTTGGTATGGCTCCCCGTCTCTGTAATAATTTCGTGATACCCGTAACCTGCATGTTTTATCCATCCCGCATCCGCATTTTTTACTTTTGAGCTATCCGGGCTTAGTGCTGGATACAGATTCGGAAAACACCGCACGTCCCAGTCTCTGACTATACTATCCTTTTCATCTTTTAAAACCGCACCTCCTTTATAGACTGCTACTGCAGGAGGTGTGCTCTCCTCGTTACCGGGGCAAAAAGGGCAGTTTGAACTGCTGCCCACATCATCCTTTCCAGATTTTTTAAAGTCAGACGGTCTTTTCCCCCTATCAACGGCTATTATACAATACTCGTCCAAAAAATAATGTTTTCTGATCTCAGTCATTTCACTCGCTTTTTTTTATGATTCCTTTGTAGACGTCTATTGTTCGCTTTGCAGCAGATTTCCATGTGAAAACATCTTCAACTCTTTTTCTTGCCCGTTCCCCCATCGCTTCTGCCTCGTCATCGTCTTCGAGTATACTGTTTATCCCCCATGCTATATCCATATATTTTCTCCCGTCAACGTGAATTCCGGTTTTATCAGGGCCGGATGGAATGACCTGGTCTCTAAAACCACTTACTCCGCTTGCCCCAACAACAATTGGTTTTCCCATGGACATTGCTTCCAGAGAAACGATCCCAAAAGGCTCGTATAAAGATGGAAAGACTGCAATATCACACGCGGCATAATGCAAAATCCGCTCTTCTTCGGAAACAAACTCAAAACATGTTTTTACATTTTTTTCTATCCC
>DAOWMC010000077.1 GCA_030643285.1 Methanobacteriota archaeon
AGGTGTTGTTATACAGGATGTAACACCGGGCCTGTACTCGCATTTATCGATCTTTCTATTACAAAAGTTGCACTGTATGTTACATTTTTTTGCAACCGGAAGATGAATACGGGCAACTTTGAAATGTGCTTTTTCACTGTAACAGGGATGTAGGCTCGTCAAATGTGCAAACTTTGAACCTATATCATCCCAACGTTCGTTTTTCATTTATTTCCTCCTTCAAATGATTTTATGATCCCCCCAATGTCATTGATATTTTCAATAACTGTTATTTTGGCCATCTTTTTTATCTTCTCTACGTTTTCTATGTCAACCTCTCGCATTGTAAGGGTTAATTTCTTTCCACTTGGCAAAACGGTGACAACATCACCTCTTTTTTGATCTACCGGAAAAATATATACCGGAACATTTGCTTTCATCGCCTGTGAAACCGTGTTTGTCACCAACGTGTCTGCAATTCCACAGGCTATTTTGGCAGTTGTATTACCGGTTGTCGGGCATATCAAAAGAATGTCAAATTTTCCTATCTGAACCTGCCCGGCAATAAAAGGCGTATTTGGTCCTTTCTCGACACTCGGATTTGGAAATGAAGCCTCCAGTTCGTCCCAGAGCTTGTACCATCTCACCACCTTTTCACCACTCTTTGATAGAAAAACCTTGATATCAACGTCGTGTTCATCCAAAATACGCTTCAAAAGTGATATTGATTCTTCAATAAAGTCCCCCGAACCTGTTATCCCCCAAGCAATTTTTAAACTCATTTTATCATCTCCTGTAGGTCGTACCAACCACATTAACGAGCCTGTCAACAGTTTTATAAAGACTCTTAAATCCTTCAGTATCCTCTTTCACACCTTCTGCACGTTTATCTTTGGACCAGAAAGTAACGCCCATATTTGCCCCGAAAGAACCTCCACCAACAGGGATCATCTCACTTATGAGATAAAAGTTTAATATGGCCTGAATCGCAAGTTCCTGACCACCCATCCGATCTCCTCCACAAGCGATCGATGCTCCAACCTTATTTTTAAGTATCTTTGGGTCACTTGCAACAAGAGCCCTGCATCGGTCAATTATAACCTTTGTCTGCCCCGATAAAGTTCCCTGATATACAGGAGTGCCTATAATTACAGCATCGGCCCATTTCAGTTTATCATAAACATCCTGCATGTCATCTTTGTGGACGCAACCCTCTTTCTTTCTAATACAGTAATCGCAATGAATGCAAAAGTTTAATGTTTTTTTATGGCATGAAAAATACTCGGTTTCAGAAGAATACTTTTCTTTTGCATAATCCAGTGCGGCTCTTACCGCATAATCGGTGGAGCCAATCCTTGGGCTTCCTGAAATCCCAAATATCTTTACTTTAATATCTTTTTTATCTTCCATCTTTAGTCCTTGCAAGATATTCGTATGCCCCTAAAGCCGCCTTCGACCCTTCTCCTGCTGCTATGATTATCTGTTTTTCCAGAACTTCTGTGACATCACCGCAAGCAAATATACCTGTAATATTCGTACGATTTCTTGCATCTACTATGATTTCACCTATTTCATTACGTTTTATTGAACTTGGAACAAAATTAACGCTTGGTATGGAACCAATCTCAATAAATACGCCCTGAACATCTAAATTGGTCTCCAAACCACTGATTATGTCTTTGATTTTTAGTTGCTGAACAAATACCTCTCCTTTGATTTTCAATGTTTCAGTACTGTTAAGTATCGTAACATTTTCTGCTGCCTCAATTTTTTCTTTAACTACCTCGTCTCCACCCAACTTCGGATTGATATTAATCAGATAGATCTTATTTGCGATTTTTGTTGATTGCAATGTAGCATCTAAAGCCGAGTTTCCTCCGCCGATAACAGCTACATCTTTTCGGGAAAAAAGAGGTGCATCGCAAGTTGCACAGTAGGTTACACCCTTGCCAAGAAACTCCTTTTCACCTGAAATATTCAACCGTTTTGGAATCTTCCCCGAGGCGATAACTACTACCCTGCCATTGTATCTGTCTTCTTTTGTTTCAACTTCAAATCCACCTGCTATCTCTGTTATGCTTTTTACGTTAGATCCAAGTTCTAAATCTATATCAAACTCTTTTATATGTTCTTCGAATTTTTGGACTAAATCGGCACCTGTAACAAATTGAAACCCAAGATAATTCTCAATATCCGAAGACAAAGCGGCTTGCCCTCCAATATTTTCAGAAATAACCAACGTGGAAAGTTTCTTTCTTGCCGCGTAGACTGCTGCCGTCAATCCTGCAGGCCCGGCTCCAATGATGATTACGTCGTACATCAAGTCACAATCCCAATTCTTTTTTAAGAGCTTCTTTATCAAATCCGACCAGTATTGTTCCATCGATCTCGATCTGTGGAACACCCATATGCTCACTTTTTTCTACCATCTTTTTTGCAGCTTCCTGATCTTCTGAAACATCGATATCTTTAAATTCGATGTTATTTTCCTTCAGAAAATCTTTTGTCATCTTACAGTAAGGGCATGTCGGAGTCGAATATACTGTTACTTTCATTTACATCACCTCGTTTTAATTTTTTGTGATGGCATTTTCCAGAATATCGATTTTGGTGATCCGCATATAGGACATTGTTCCTGTGGTTCATCACCTTCATCGATATAACCGCACATGGTACATTTCCATCTTGCCATAGTTTTTTACACCTCCTGCATAAAACAAAGAAATGTATGTGTATCACGCTGTTCCACATTTATGTGGATCTTTGGTTTGTGCCTCTTTTTTGAAGTAACAATCTTCACAGAGTTTTTTGCCTTCGAAATCTTGTATATCGGTGGTTTCTTCACCGCAATCCTCACACTTCATATTTTATCACCTCCTATTGGTTTTTACTTTACAGACAATTTTGATGATATTTCGTAAATCCGTTTTCCAAGCGACTTTGCAAGCTTTAAATCTTCTTCCGTAGGTGAGTTATCTGCCATGATACCGGTGGTTGCAGTTGCACCATAGTATGAGCCATGGGTTACTGTCTCGGGCTCTGTTGGCGGGATCCCAACGATCACCATACCATGATGGAGGAGCGGAATCATCATTGATAGCAATGTCGACTCCTTGCCACTATGCATCGTAGAGTTTGTGACAAAAACTGCCCCCACTTTTCCGGATAAGGCACCTTTCATCCAAAGACCACCTGTTAAATCGATAAACTCCTTCAAAGGTGCTGCCATATTCCCAAATCTAGTTGGGGACCCAATGACAAGAGCATCTACATCTGAAAGTTCCTCTACCTTTGCTTCAGGTATATCATTCATTTTATCAAGTGTTGCCTTCCACCGTTCATCTTTTTCAATAACAAATTCAGGTGCGGCTTCATGTACCTTTCTTAAACAGGCCTCACCACCAGCCGCTTTTACTCCCTCTTTTATCGCTTCGGCAAGTATCAATGTGTTACCATATCTTGTGTAAAACAAAATGTATATCATGTTACTTCCTCCTCTTCCAGACAGTCAGAATCTCACCCTGATGATAACCCAAATGGACAAGTTCCCAACCTTTTGATCCCTCTTCATTTAAAATTTTTTGAAGCTCATCCTCTAAAGGTTCATGTACAAAACATTCCCCTTCCATATCACATTCTATAACTTTCTCTTTACGCTCCATTCTGTCTCTTTTAATCTGATACTCCCATTCGTCCATTTTTTATCACCTCAATTAACTTTTTTCGAAAAGTTTCATCCTCCTTTAATTTTTTAATCTCCTTCCAGGTACTTGAGCAATCTTTGTACTCAACCTCTAAAAGGCTGTGAATGGCTTTATCAACGGCTATTCGATCCTCTTTATCCTTCAACTCCACTCCAGCTTCTTTGATTACATCTTTCATATGACGAAAATAACAGCTCATTATTGCACCCCATTCACAATTTAACAATCAACCATCCAGTCTAAATCCTTCCTTCATACCAAACCATCCCGCGGGATTTTGAAGGTACTCCTGATAGTCCCACAGGTCAAGGTAATGACCCCTCTCCTCACGTGAGAGTGCAATATAAAACCGCTTTTCAAAGGGATCAGTCGCTTCCTGTGCCAGATCATCGTAGAACTTGATACTTTTTTCTTCCATCTCAATGCCAATATTTAGTGCATCTGTAATTTCTGCAAGTTCATTATCTGTTATCTTAGGATCCTTTGGAAAGACCGATTTTTTCCCCATATCATCTTCTGTAGGTGCCACAAACTTTGGCCACTTATTTTCACTTTTAAGTTTTTCATATATTTCTTTAGCGCTTGTAATATGCTTGTCTTCAGCTTCAGAAAGGGATTTAAATAGATTTTTTGGATGTGATTGTGATGTCGTTTCACTTGCCTTTATATAAAATTCCTTTCCATCTTCTTCGAGTTTTATTGCAGTCTCAAGGGCTTTTAATCGTTCTTCCATTTTTTCACCTACTGTGTTTATATTCCTGATATTGGCCCGGTTGGTGGAACAAACACCCTTGCTAAAAGCTCTTTATCAAGCGTTAGGAGCCCATTTCCATCACCTCCAATGAGTTTCAGTTTTGAGATTATATCGTTGTCATTTCCTTCTTCTTCGACCTGTTCAGTAACGTACCATTGCAGAAATATGTTTGTAGCGTGATCTTTCTCTTCAATAGAAAGGTCCACAAGCTCGTTTATGCATTTTGTAACAAACTGCTCATGTTTTAGCGTCTTTTCAAACATGTCTGAAGGTGACTCAAATATCGTGGGTGGTTTAGCAATCTCTGCAAGCTTTACCTGTCCTCCCTGGTTATTGATGTAGTCGTAAAACTTCATCGCATGCGTCATTTCCTCCTGATATTGCACCATAAACCAGTTTGAAAATCCCTTCAGCCCAATAAATGTGCTGTGAGCAGACATTGACATATAAAGATATGCTGAATAGAGCTCCCTATTTAGCTGATTATTCAGCGCTTCTACCATCTTTTTACTTAACATGTTGTTCCAACTCGTTCACTCAATATATTTTTTTGGGTCTTCTTCAAACGTTTTTTTGCATCCTGGCGCACAGAAGTAATATGTTTTACCTTCATACTCGCTTTTAAGGCTCGCAGTCTTTTCATCCACTTCCATCTTACATATAGGGTCTATTGCCATTTTTCTAACTCCTTTTATTCTATCTTCTTAAACGCATCTTTTTTTGCCCCGCAAATTGGACATGTCCAATCGTCTGGCAGTTCATCAAAAGAAGTACCTGGTTTGATATCAGAATCCGGATCTCCCTTTTTAGGATCGTACACATAACCACAAACCGTGCATTCGTATTTTCCTATTTTCTGGGTTTCATCGAGTTCTTTTGAGGGTTCTTCTTCCTTGAGATAGGTGGGGGCATTTTTTGGAGATTTGCCACCTTTTATCTCATGATAATAAGCATAGGTCATCGGTTCCTTATCGTTTAGAATCTCTGCATCAATTACTTTTCCAATAAAGAGGGTATGTGTTCCGCAATCAAAAATGTCTATAACCTCTGCCTCTATGTAACCCACAGTACCTTCCAGAATCAAAGGTGAACCGGTCAGCCCAATTTTATAGTCTATCCCTTTACACTTATCAATGTCTCTGCCACATTTAAAGCCAAAATTTCCTATAAGTTTCATTTCAGCCTCTTTTGATAAAATAGAGACTGCAAAAACCTTACTTTCTGAGATATACTCATGAGTCAAATTCTTTTTGTTTATGCCTAACGCAATTGTTTTAGGTTCTGACGTTATCTGCATTACCGTATTTGCAATCTGTCCATTAATCTTTTCCTCCTGCTTTGAAGTTACGATGTATAGACCATAGCTTATCTTATGCATGGTTTTAGCGTTCATAATTTCTTCACTTCCCACTATTTTTTAAAAATTTTAAAA
>DAOWMC010000111.1 GCA_030643285.1 Methanobacteriota archaeon
TCGTTGGTGCGATGCCAAGAGATCGGCTGGAACCGAGTTTAACCAAACATATAACTTAAGAAACTTTGAATTTTCAAAAATATTTTGGTTCAGTATCAAATGTTTGGTGAGGGAAATGAAGAGCATTAAAAGTTTATGGATTAAGGCGGATGATGGGTCATGGGAATCCAGTAAGATGAGGGTAACCGGTGGTCTGGAATCGGGTGCCAATTGGGTTTTGGCTGACGAGGATGATGTAATAAGATCAGAGAGTTAGGGGATATAAAAGTTGCCGCATTTTTAAAGGACGGTAAGAGTAATGCTGATATTCTTGTTGTAGGGAAAAACAGTGAAGGTGATGGTAAAAAACCTCTACCCAGCGATTTTGATGGTTCTGCAGATTTAAACAATCTTAGAAAATACTCAAAAAACAGAAAAACAGGGGCATACGTTGAAATTAGAGATAAGAATTATGAAAGATTTGCTGTTGCCCTTGCAGACATATGTGACTACCTTATTGTTGTTGGGGTTGACTGGAAGGTGATTCCCTTAGAGAATCTGATTGCGGAACTTCAGGGTACAAAGGTAGATATAATTGCAGGTGTTAAAAATGCTGAAGAAGCTAGAACTGCTCTTGAAACACTTGAACATGGATCAGATGGGGTCCTTTTGGATACAGATGATATTTCAACCATTAAAAGGGCAGCAGATGTAACTATTGGTTCTGGAATTGAAAATTTAAGTTTAGAAGCTGCTAAAATCACCAAAGTTATACCTGTTGGTATGGGTGATCGGGTTTGTGTAGATACCTGCTCGCTTTTGGTGAAAGGGGAGGGTATGCTTGTTGGTTCCCAGTCAAACGGCTTATTTCTTGTTCATGCAGAATCAGAAGAGAGCCCATACGTTGCGGCAAGACCATTCAGGGTTAATGCGGGGGCAGTCCATGCATATGTGCTGACCGGTAACAAGACCAGATACCTGTCAGAGCTATCATCTGGTGAAGAGATTTTGGTTGTAAACGAGCAGGGAAAAACCAGTAAAGCGGTTATTGGACGGGTCAAAATAGAAAGAAGACCACTAATGTTGGTTGAGGCAGAAGTTGATGGTAACAAATTGAAAACAATATTACAGAATGCAGAAACGATTAAACTTGTAAAAAAGGATGGAAATCCAATATCCATAACAGAGCTCAAGGAAGGAGACGAAGTTCTTGTACATTATGAGAATGCAGCACGTCACTTTGGAATCAGAATTGATGAGACCATAGTTGAAAGGTAAAAGACTTTTCCTTTTCACCCACTACAGGCCACAAAGCTACATGCGTATAGCCACCTTAACCTGTGCGGTTTCTGCAATTCCAACTGCATAACTCGCTATACGTCTAATATCCCTACTTATCGTTGTTAGGGCAATCGTAGTCGTTGTGTCCATCCCTTTTTTCAATATTTTTTCAGTTACGTCTCTATCAAATTCCCGGACCCAATCCATTCGATCGATTACACTATTTGCAAGCACAAAATCATTTTTAAAGAATGAACGAGTTGCTTTGCGTTGCATTTCGGTTGCAACACCAGATAGATTTATAAGGGAGCCCAATGAGACATTGTCTATATTTTCTTCGTTTAAGTTTGCTACCTGTATCGCCATATCGCCTGCGTAATAAGCCATCTTGTTTAAGTCCCCCCCGGCAACTGCCCCGATTATACAATCCTTTATATTTTTAATTCCTATGGATTCGGCAACCCCTCTATTTTCTATAGAAATCATTAATTGTCGCAAAAGTAGCCTGTACAGCTTGTCAACATCTGATATTCTATCTATAACATCTAACGCAAGTGCAGGATTGTTATCCCTTAATGAGTGTATAGCATCTTCATGCATTGAGGAAACTAAAACGCATATCCTTCTCATTAGATCTTTTATTGGAAATTTGGATGGATCAACCAAAGTCCTTATAGAAATTCTATCCGAAAACTCCTCGGAGATCTCGGTACCGATCAGGTTAATTACAATACTTTTTATATGGCGCTTCCAACTCCGTGTTATTATATCTTTACAGGTTATATTGAATATATCATATCCCCGTATATAGCAGCTAACAATCTGCCTTTCAAGTAGTGAAGGCTCGGTATAAGCTTCCAGATTTAGATGTACTTCTGAACTTGGAACATCTGAACTTTTTGGAATGAAGAGGCTAAGGGAATCTTCATCCATTTTCAGTTCAAGCTTATCACCTCGTTTTAATCCCGTATTCTGTATCCATGGCTTTGGAAGTGTTATGAAATAACTCCCACTGGCACTTGTTTGAATTTTTCTTAATTCCATACATACCACCTTTATTATTTATAAACTTTAATTATTTATAAGAATGTTTCCTTCTTTATGTATACATACATATGAGAACATATCTTATACATACATATTAACATATACTTCATTTATCTACAAAAAGTATATAAATACTCCGGTTGTAATGTATGATTGAGGAAAATCATATGAAAGATATAATGTTATTGTTGGATACGGACAAACACCCGACGCCATTTGACATTCTTATGGCATACGACTCGGGATTTGATGCAATTATCCCATATGAAGAAGTAGAGCCGACTGATGTGATGGACATTGTTCAGGACGCAATGTTCTCGCGAGGAGTAAGGGGGTCAGGATCTACAACCATATTTGTAGGTGGAACTGATGTAGAAAAATCTAGAGACATATTTCAACAGGCTAAAAAGGCGATGTTCCCGCCATTTGAGCTATCTGTGATTTTTGATCCGAGAGGCGGGCACACGACTTCATCTTCCCTGGTGGCAAAAATTGAGGAAGCGTTGTCAGATAACGGTCTTGGGGATCTTGGGGGAAAGAATGTGACGATACTGGCAGGAACAGGTCAGGTGGGACAGCTTGCAGCGATAATATGCTCTTCAAGGGGTGCCAAAGTTACAATAACCTCAAGGAAAGCATCTAAGGCAAAGGATATAGTTAAAAGAATAGAAGATGAAACAGGATTCAAAATCCATACGGCACAAGGAGCTACTTCAGAGGAGGTATATGAGGCAATAAAAGATGCTGACGTTGTAATCTCCACCGGAAAAGCAGGGGTTGAGCTGGTTCCAATGGAGATGCTTCAGAAATTAGAAAAATGCAAGGTTGTTGCTGATGTAAATGCGGTTCCTCCACTTGGAATAGCCGGATTGGATGTTAGAGACGACAAAAGGGAGATCGTACCTGGAGTATATGGAATTGGTGCGCTTGCGACCGGGGATTTGAAATACAAAACAGAGACGAGAATATTAAATGAAGCGCGAAAATCAAAAAGTGGTATATTTGACTACAAGTTCGCCTTTGAGAAGGCAAAAGAGCTATTAAAGAAGAAGGCAAGTGCAAGGGAAGTTCTTGAGTTTGAACCGCTTGAAGGTAAGAAGTTAACAGTCGTATTCGTACAAAAGGTTGCAAAACCATCTGAAGAAGAGGCTGATTATTTAAAGAGCCTGATTAAGGAATATGATCCCGATTTTGCAGCAGAAGAGATGGGGAACCGCTCAATAGACGATTTCTATAAAAAGGATCCTTATGCAAGGATATTCCAGGATGCGGGTATTTTAATCTATCCGGTGGATATATCAGAGTATGCAAAAACAAGTATTTCTGCGATAGTGGACGAGAAGAAGCGTCTGGCTGATAGATTGACTGAAACTTACGAAGAGTTAACTTCACTCTCAGACAAAAAAAATGCAGAATATGTAAAGGCATATGCAGATTCACTGCAAGCCGAATATGGGGAAGTGAAGGAACACGCGGAGATAACAGTAAAAAACAGCTGGATGGTAAAAGGAGTTTTGGACTACTCAAAAGAGTTTTCAAAAGACGAAATTGTGTGCCTGTTCATCGGTGGAATCGCCCATTGGAACGGTATGGTAGAATTGCTAAAATCGATGGAAGTTGGGGTAAAGGGGGCTTAAAATGGAAACACTCGAATTTGGACCTCTTGAAGGTAAAAAACTAACAGTCGTATTCGCAAAGAAAGTTGAAAATCCATCTGCAGAGGAGATTGAGTTTCTAAAAAGCTTGATTGAGGAACATAATCCGGATTTTGCAGCAGAAGAACTTGGCAACCGAGAGATAGATGATTTCTTTAAAAGAGATCCTTATTCGAGGATATTCCAAGATGCCGGTGTTCTTTTGTATCCTGTGGATATATCAGAATATGCAAAAACGAGTATTTCTGCGATTGTGGACGAGAAGGGAAAAATGGCAGATATGGTAGAAGCTTCATGTATGGGTGGTGCAGATGCCGAATATATGAAAGCTTATGCTGATGCCCTTCGTGCAGAGTATGAAGAGTTGAGAGTTCAGGAAGAGATTTCGGTTAGAAATGACTGGATGATTAAAGGAATACTGGATTGTGCAAATAAGGTCTCCAAAGAGGATATTTTATGCATATTCATCGGTAATCCGATTCATTTGGAGGGTATGATTAAAACTCTCGGTGAGATTGGGATAAAAACACATGACTTGTCCAATCCCATCGATATGAAAAATTTTATGCAAAGCCCTACCAAAGATACGGATGTAAGAGGGATATGCGATGTACAAAATACTTAAAAAAAAGGAGCTGACAACGGATACAAAGCTATTTGAGATATCGGCCCCTCAAATTGCAAAAAAAGCAGAACCAGGTCAATTTGTCATCCTGAGAATTGATGAAGATGGGGAACGGATTCCATTAACCATCGCAGAATCAGATAAGGATAAAGGGACTATAACGATAGTTTTTCAGGAAGTGGGAAAAACTACAAAATGGTTGGGAACCTTAAACGAAGGCGATGCTCTGCTGAACTTTGTAGGACCGCTTGGAACTCCTGCAGAAATAGAA
>DAOWMC010000215.1 GCA_030643285.1 Methanobacteriota archaeon
TGCATATTCTTTGCCCTTTGCCCTTATTCCACCACTTTTTATTTGATTCACTCACCCATCAACTTTGCCACAAACCTTTCGATATCTCTTGTGGCGATTTCAAAAGCTTTTTGGTTCATCTGATTCTCATAAAAGTTACGATGTAAGGCATTTGCAGTATAAAAAAGTCTGATTGGTCCTCCCCCCTACCCTCCTTTGAAAGCTCACCTATAAAATCCCACAAATTTCTATGTTTCTCCAATTTTAATCCCCTCATTGCTGCAACCATCTTAACTGCCAATGTAGATGCACTACCAAATTTAGATGGTCTCACCTCACCCTGTTTTCCTTTTAGGCCCATACAAAATAAAGTTCATCGGCTATTATGTCCCCTGATAAGCTTCACATTTTTCATCTCAAAACCATTTGGCATCGTGACACTCGTTTCAAATTTGGATATATTATCCTTTGTTAACTGTGGTAAAAGCCCTCTGAACTTTTTAACGTACATCACCTGCTGTCTTGAAAACTCCCCTTTTTGCATCCAGTCAAATACCAGTACACCATCTGCACAATCGGTCAGTTCGGCCTCTTTATTCTCGTCAAGTATCTTTGCACCCAGGACCGCGTATATAATCCCATCCCATTTCTTTGCAACCCTCTGCAATCCCTCAAAAAAGGCGATCAAGTCCTTCCATTCTATTGAGCTACTGTAACAGGCTCTCACGAGGTTTGTAATTGAATCAATTATTATAAGATTGTCTTTAGCATTTTCATTTAAAAAATTTATGAGTTCTTCAAGCAGGCCAAGGTTTGTACCTTTAATAGAGGTTAAAGTTGTTTGATCCTCCTCGGAGATCCATGAAAGTGGCGTGATGGCATAATGGTGGTAAGTCTCCGATAAATCTTTAAAAATCAATTTATCCAAAAAAAGTTTTATATCCTGCTTTGGAAAAATTCGTGTAATCTCGCTTAATATGTCGGTTTCGGACTTCATGAACGAAACATAGCAGATCTTTTCTGGAATTTTTAGCTCGCCACCATCTGAAGGTCTGATCGTATCGTCTTTTAGATTTGATAACTTGACCGCAGACGTATACGCAAATTCTATATTTCCCGCTCCTGCATCACCCAGTAACAATACCAGGGACCCCGACGGTAGTCCACCCTGTATGGCAGAATCAAGTGAACTGATTCCTGTTGGGATTTTTCGAAGCTTTAGTTCATCTATTTCCATCATACAACTTTTAAGTAGTGGTGGTAGGTATATTTAACCTTATGGCCATATTTTTGTTAGTATATGACCATATAGTATAAATATAAGTTCAATTTTAGATAATCTTGCAATGCTTAACGGAGTAAAAAAAGAACTGAATCTTGAACCATACGATCCACAAAAACATAGTTCTCTGACCGTTTTTAATGGCCTGGATGGCTTCACAGAGGTAGAACGATACTGGGTAAATGAACCATATGCGTTTATCGTAATCCTGTATAACGATGCGAAAAAAGAGTATTTATACCAAGTTTTGGAGCCAGAATTAACGTCGTTTGAAAAGACACTTCTTGAGAAAGTATACGAGGATTTACTTGATGTGCTGACACTCGAGAACGAAGAAAATAAAAAGAAAATTCTAACCCAGAATGTACTTGAGATTATCGCAAGCTACAGGATACACTTGGAGACAGAGTCCATCCATAAGCTCCTATATTACATACACAGAAATTATGTCGGATCCAAAAGAATCGATGCGCTAATTAGAGATCCCCTCATAGAAGATATATCATGTGACGGTATGGATGTACCCATATTTTTATATCACAGAAAATACCAGAACATAAAGACAAGTATATCGTTTGAAGAAAAGCAACTCGACTCTTTTATAATAAATCTTGCTCAAAGAAGCGGAAAACACATCTCGATAGGGATGCCCCTTGTTAACGCCACAATGCAGGATGGTTCTCGGCTGCAGGCAACTTTAGGAACTGAGGTAACCTTCCGGGGTGGATCTTTCACGATAAGAAAGTTCAGGGAGGACCCGTTAACCCCCGTTGACCTTATCAACTTTAATACACTTTCAATAGATGCGGTTGCGTATCTCTGGCTGGCAATCGAGAATAATAAAAGTCTCATATTTGTTGGTGGAACCGCATCGGGCAAAACATCCAGCCTTAATGCAGTATCGCTTTTCATCCCACCTATGTCAAAGATTGTAACAATAGAAGATACGCATGAACTGACGCTCCATCATGAAAACTGGATAGGAAGCGTTACCAGAGATGCATTTTCAAAAGGTGGGGCAGGTGAAATAGGTATGTATGAGCTACTTCGTCAGGCACTGAGGCAGCGTCCGGAGTATATTATCGTTGGTGAGGTACGGGGCGAAGAAGCACTAACGCTCTTTCAGGCAATGTCGACAGGGCATACAACATATTCTACGATGCATGCCGGAAATGTTGAGGAGGCAATAACTCGGCTTGAAAACGATCCGATTAATGTTCCAAGAGCCATGCTCCAATCTTTGAATCTTATGTCTATCCAGACACTTACACATGTAAAGGGAGAGAGGGTAAGGCGTGTTCAATCAATCTCGGAGTTTGTCGGGTTTGAGCCCGGAAGTGACGATATCAGAATCAACGAGATATTCAGGTGGGACCCTGCTTCGGATACCTTTGAAAAAACAGGGGAGTCTTATATTCTCAAGGAAATTATGGAACAGAGGGGGTGGGGCTGGGAAGAATTGGATCAGGAGTTTGAGAACAGGGTAAAAATTCTGAAATATATGATCTCAAAGGACATAAGAGACTACAGGGATGTTACAATGCTTATTCAATCGTATTTCACGAATCCCGATGCGGTTTTGGATGAAATTGAAAA
>DAOWMC010000231.1 GCA_030643285.1 Methanobacteriota archaeon
GGTCTTGCCATATTCTATTTTACCTGTGGTGTTCTCGTTTGTTTTCCAATTTATCGTTGCAGCATTATGTTTGATATTAGTTACCCCAACATCATAAATTGTTGGAGCTGTTCTATCAACCGCAAACGCCGTTGCCTCATTGGACGAAAACGTGTGCGTAGTCCCACCACCATCTGTAGTATATACATCTAATGTTGCGCTATAATTGCCGTCTCCTGCATTACATGCTGTCAGGTTCCATGTGACATTGTAACGTAGCTCTGCGGTCGCATTAGTGTCATAACCAGTTACGTAACCATATCCAATCCCACTACCAAAACTGTACCCATATTCATCATTCCAATCATAGCCGTACCTTGCACCGCTACCGTTGCCAACTGATGATGCAGGACTAATCGTTACATTATTACAACCAGAAATGTCAGTTCCATTCAAATAAAACTTACAACTCTCATTGGTCGGACCTGTAATATTTAATGTCAAATTCTGTATCGGTATACGTTCACTAGATTCAAGATTAACCCAAACTGTAAAATTGACTGACTCATCCGAGCTATTATATTCAGTTTTTTCTATATTTACCCCGATATAAACAGCCCCTACTGGTCCGGAAAAAACAAGTGCCAGAACAATCACAACAGTAACAAGAACGCTTATCAAGCCTTTTTCATTTTTAATAGGCATTTTCCCCCCATATTAAAAGACACCCCTTATTAATGGTATTCCAACCTTCAGATTGGATTGATCACATATAAAGATTTTGTTTGACTTGAGAATCTTTTCAATTTGGGGGAGGGGTATGGTGTGTAAGTTTCCCACATCACTTATTCATAAACAAAAAGGATTTATAAGGATTAAACATATACTACCTCTAAAGGTGTTGAAGATGGATTTTAGATCTGGCGAAAAGGAAGAGACGCTTAGAAAAGAAATACGCGAGTTTGTAAAGGAGGAACTTCCATCGGGCTGGCTTACCGCCATGTTGGAGGAGGAGAGCCGGGATGAAGATTGGGCATTTGCAATGTCTATTGCAAAGAAACTGTCCAAAAGAGGCTGGCTTACGATGTCATGGCCCAAAGAATATGGTGGCAAAGGTGCTTCTCTGTGGGAACAGGCGATATACCTGGAAGAGGTAGGATACTGGGGGATACCGGGTACCTCGATGGGGGTAAGTGGAGTTGCGTGGGTAGGGCCTTCACTTGTGCTGTTTGGTACGGATGAGCAAAAGGAAAAATACCTCCCACAAATTGCCTCGGGAGAACCTGATGGTGTTTGGTGTACAGGATACAGTGAGCCTGACGCCGGATCGGATTTTGCAAATATTCGGACTACTGCCATAAGAGAGGGAGATGAATACGTTATCAATGGACAGAAGATATGGACAAGTGCCGCTCACCGTGCAAGATGGATGTGGATTGCAGCCGTAACAGATCCGGATGCGCCTAAAAAACACCAGGGTATAAGCACAATTGTTGTTGATATGAAAAGTGAAGGGATTACGGTTAACCCACTTGTAAACTATACAGGATACCATATATTCAATGAAGTCTTCCTCGATGAGGTTAGGGTTCCCTGCGAAAACCTGGTCGGAGAGGAAAACAAGGGATGGTATCAGTTGATGCGGTCTTTAGGGTATGAAAGGGGCTCGGTCGGTGTTGGGGCTTTCGGGTATGGTAAGAGGATATTGGACGAGTTAATTATGTACGCCAGAGAGACCGGGTTATTCCAAAATCCTGAAATTCGTCACAAATTGGCCGATAGGGCCATAGAGATTGAAACAGCAAAGATGCTTGCCTACCAGACAATATGGAAGATGAGCAAAAACGTAATCCCGGTTTACGAACCATCCAGGGACAAGGTTTTTAATGATATAGTAACAGAGCGGTTAGCTATCACCGGAACAGAAATCATGGGGGCTTACTCTCAACTGGACCCATTGAACCGGGATTCGAGGTGGACCAAACTCAAGGGTTGTGTGGAGGGTTTGTACTGGCTTTTTCCAGGCATATCAATCGCCGCAGGAACTGATGAAATTGAAAGGAATATAATTGCCCAATTTGGGCTGAAACTACCAAAATCCTACTAAGAGGTGTTTAAAATGGACTTTAGTTTTTCAAAGGATCAAAAAATGATAAAAAAATCTGTAAAAGATTTTTTGGTCAAGGAATGCCCCACTGATAGGGTCCGGGAGCTGGAAGAAGATGAGATGGGATATGATCCATCGATGTGGAAAAAAATGGCTGAATTGGGTTGGATGGGTATAGCTTTCCCCGAGGAGTATGAAGGAACTGAAGGAGACATTATCGATCTGATGATTATTCTGGAAGAGATGGGATATGTGCTTTTACCTTCACCATTCTTTTCTACCGTGGCCCTATGTTCCCGCCCTATACTGGAATATGGAAATAGTGAGCAGAAGAAAGATTTTCTTCCAAAAATAGCCAATGGGGATGCGATCTGGACATTTGCGTTGACCGAGTCATCCGCCACCTATGAGGCCTCTGGAACAGAACTAACAGCCACTCTAGAGGGTGAATGGTATCTTCTTTCGGGTAGCAA
>DAOWMC010000089.1 GCA_030643285.1 Methanobacteriota archaeon
AAATCAAGGAAATTCAAGACGAAGGATTCCATTTAATCTCTAATTTTACACTACCTAAATTATCATGGTTTGATAGTTATTATTTACCGATTGAAAAATAATGAATGATGGGGGCAGGCGGATCGGGTGATAAAGATACAAGTTAATCAGAAGCCATTAAACTTCGGTATGTCGCTAAAGGTTCGTGGGTAAATAACGTCTTGCTGTAGCCCGGAGAAAGTAAAATGTGGCAAAATAAAAGCCCTAAGGGCGCGTGACATATATTAGGCTGTTGTACACCGTATTTTATTTTACACGAGCTAATTGTTTATTTGTATTTCTTTATTCCAGGTAGTTTTCCATAAAAAACAAAAAAAACCGAGTTAGATTATGCAAAAGTTCAATAACCTGTAAATGATAAGTATACGAATTGAATATGGATGTGAATAAATGGATAAAATTGAACGAATAGGACTTTTACTTATATTTATAGGGGTCTGTCTTTGGGCGCTTTTGATAGCTGATTTCGGTGCAATGCAGATACTTCCCTTTCACCTGATGTTTGTACTACCCGGGTTTGTTTTAAGAAGATATAAGCTTTTTAAAAAGATATTTAATAGATAAGATCACTGGAACAACCCTAAGCCGAACCATAATAACATATCTTGATTACAAATGATCTTTGCTTTAAATGGCCCGCATGGGGCGCCTTTTACCATCTTTTTTCCTAACGTAAAAGTTCAAAAAATTGATATAACATTAACTTTAGAATCATAAGCGGAATGGTTTAATATGAAAGATGTAAGCGGCTCTGTTTTAGTAATAGGTGGCGGTATAGCGGGAATACAGGCCTCGCTTGATATTGCCGATCAAGGATTTAAGGTTTATCTGGTGGAAAAGGATCCATCAATTGGTGGGAGGATGGCTCAGCTGGATAAGACATTCCCCACAAACGACTGCTCGATATGTATTGAAGCACCCAAGATGGTGGAAGTGGCGAGACACCCCAATATTGAGGTTTTAGCGTATTCGGAGGTTAAGGGGGTAAAAGGAAAGATAGGGAACTTTAAGGTGAAAGTTTTAAGAAAACCAAGGTATGTTGATGATGACTTGTGTAATGGGTGTGGTCTGTGCGTTGAGGAAGCAGGGTGTATTAAAGCATGCCCCGTGGGAGCAATTAAAAAGGATGAGGTAACCGGTATTATAAGCATTGATGAAGAGCTGTGCAAGCGTGAGATTGAGGAAAATGGATGCACGGAGTGTATCGGCGGTTGCCAGTATGATGCGGTAAGTATCCCCCCTGGATACGACCATGCTGCCATTTGTGATCTCTGTGGTGGCGATCCTAAATGTATAGAAGTATGTCCTGTTAATGCCCTTGAATTAAAGAAATTCCATGTTAAGCTTTCAATTGATCCGGAAAAATGCACCGGGTGTAGAACCTGTGAACTTATCTGTTCTGAAGAAAAAGAGGATCTATTCAACCCGAATAGAAGTCGTATTCGTATAAATGAAGATAGAGGGATCGTTGATACTTTGGTATGCCAATTGTGCAAGGTTGATATCAAATGTGTTGATGCATGTCCTGTTAATGCCCTTGAGAAGGACGAAGAGACTGGTGCCATAAAGCTTTCTGGCCTATGTGCTGCTTCGGGTGGATGTTCCGCATGTGTCGATGCATGTGAGTATGATGCTATTCGAATTCCCTTGGGTGCAACCGAACCAATACTCTGTGACCTCTGTGGTGGCGAGCCAAAATGCATGGAGTTTTGCCCTGTAGATGCGATCTCAATGGAGACATTCTATGATGGAATTGAGCTTGATCCGGAAAAATGCACCGGGTGTAGAACCTGTGAACTTGCCTGCTCTGAAGAAAAGGATGGTGTGTTCAACCCTAAAAAGAGTCGTATTCACATAATAGAACATGAGGGGAATATTGAGGTAAACCGATGTGTACTCTGTAAGACCTGTCCGGTATTTGCTCCAAGTGAGTTTGATGCAGGCATGGGGCAACGAAAAGCGGTTTATATACCATTCCCACAGGCCGTACCTTCAGTTGCCACTATAGACCGTGAAAAATGCGTAATATGTGGTTGCTGTGATTATATATGCAAAACAGATGCCACAGATGCAGTTATATTCTCACAGAAACCCGAGGAAATTGAGATCAACGTTGGTAGCGTGGTTGTGGCAACAGGATACGAGGAATACGATCCAAGTGTCAAAAAAGAGTATGGGTATGGATTATATGATAACGTAGTCACTGGCCTTCAGTATGAGAGGTTGCTAATGGCATCAGGTCCAACATTTGGGCATGTTGTGAGGCCGTCGGATCATAAAGATCCTAAAAAGATTGCCTGGATACAGTGTGTTGGCTCAAGGGATGAAAACGCACACAAGTACTGTTCTAGGGCCTGCTGTATGTGGGCTACCAAACAGGCCATGATTACAAAGGAGCACGATAAGAGCATTGATACGACTATATTCTACATGGATATCAGGGCTTACGGGAAGAACTTTGAAGAATTTTATATAAGAGCCCAAGAACAATCGGGTATAAACTATATTAAGAGCAGACCAGGTGAAGTCATCGAGACTCCGGACAAGAAGATGATACTCCGCTATGAGGATATCGCAACAGGTGAAATCGGTGAGTTTGAGGCTGATCTTTTAGTTCTTTCTTCTGCCATCATACCTAACAGAACAAATGAGGAGTTGAGTCGGGCATTGAAGATAGAACTCGATGAGAACAACTTCTTCAAGGAAAAAGACATGCTTTTTGCACCACTTGAAACCTCAAGAGCAGGTATATACATGGGTGGATGTATATCCGGGCCAAAGGATATACCGGACTCGATCGCACAGTCCTGTGGGGCTGCTGCAAAAGCGATTATACCTGTACATGAGGCAAGAGGTAAGGATACTGTAGCCTTTGAGCTACCACCTGAAAAAGAGGTCACCGATGATGAAGAACCGAGAGTCGGAGTCTTTGTCTGCAGGTGTGGTATAAATATCGGTGGGGTAGTGGATGTTGAGAATGTTATAGAGTATGCTAAGACGCTTCCTGGGGTAGTTTTTTCAGAGGTTGATACCTTTACATGTTCCGATGACTGTCAGACAAGGATAAAGAACGCAATCGAGGAACACAAGCTCAATCGGGTTCTTGTTGCCGCATGTACTCCAAAGACGCATGAACCACTTTTCAGAGCAACGCTCAGGGAGGCAGGACTTAATCCATACCTCTTCGAATTTGTAAATATAAGGGAGCATTGTTCGTGGATTCATCAGGGTGAAACCGGGCTTGCAACAGAGAAGGCAAAGGATCTTGTCAGAATGGGCGTTGGCAAGGCGAAACTTCTACTGGTGGAAGAGGAAGGAGAACTTGAGGTCGGAGAGGATGCACTTGTAATCGGTGGTGGTATTGCCGGAATGACGACGGCGCTTGACCTTGCGGATATGGGCTTTAGTGTACATCTTGTGGAAAAGGAGGGTGAACTTGGTGGGATGCTTTCAAAAATAAACAAACTATTCCCAACCGATGTCCTTGCAGAGGATATGATAAGACCAAAGATAGAAGCGATCGAAAGCCATGAAAATATAAAGGTTTACAAAGGCGCAGATATCGAAGAACTGAACGGATTCATCGGTAATTTCAACACAGTGATCTCACAGAACGGTTCAAAGGATGCTTTCAAAGCAGCAACGGTTGTTTTGGCCACCGGTTCGAAAGAGATCGATCCCACGGGATACTATGGCTATGGCCAGCACGACAACGTGATAACACAGCTCGAGCTTGAAAAGATGCTAAAAGAGGGTACATTAAAAGAACCAAAAGACGTGGTCATTATAACCTGTGTGGGTGCCAGAGAGGACAAAGGTAGGACTTATTGCTGTAGAATCGGTTGTGGTACGTCGGTAAAGAATGCCAAGTACATAAAAGAGCTCTATCCAGAAGCAAATGTAACCGTGCTCTACTATCAGGATTTGAGGGTATTTGGAAAGAGGGAAGAGGAGTACTACAGGGATGTCAGATACAATCACGGTGTGCAATTTATAAATTACACGAAGGAGAAAAGGCCAGAAGTATCTATTAAAGATAGCGGGCTAACCATTGACGTTTATGATTCGCTTGTCGGTGAAGAGATCAAACTGGATGCTGATCTACTGGTTCTGACGGTTGCAACCGAAGGTGCTGAGGATATAGGCAAGATTCAAAAGATGCTGAAAGTGCCACTTGGTGTTGGAAACTTCCTGGCAGAGGCACATGTAAAGATAAGACCGCTCGACTTTGCAAGTGATGGAATATACCTCTGCGGATCTGCAAACTTCCCAAGAAGTGTACCTGATGCAATAGCACAGGGTTCTGGTGCAGCATCTCGTGCATCAATTCCAATGGGACAGGGAAAGGTTACAAGCGAAGGCATCGTGAGCATTATAAACGAAGGGATGTGTGTGCGCTGTGGAACATGTGAGCCCATGTGCCCGTACAGTGCGATCCGAACAGAGGACGATGGTAGAGTTTACGTCTTAACTGCACTGTGTAAAGGCTGTGGTACATGTGCGGCAGCGTGCCCGACCGGAGCGGTCGATCAGAGGCATTTCCAGAATGATCAGATAATTGCACAGATAAAGAATGTGTTTTATTATGAGGCGTTGGGGTAATTGCCCCCCTGTTTTAATTTTTGTATTTGTTTAGCTCACTATAACCACAAGATTACGTGTAAAATATGTGTAATATCAGGGTTGTGGAGACGCTTAACAGATACATATCATCTATTTTGCAAAGCCCCCCTAACTGCTTTTTCCATTACATCGATAGGAGGTTTTTTCCCGGTCCAAATCTTAAAGGATTCTGCCCCCTGATGAACAAGCATCATAACACCGTCTATTGTCTTTGCACCGGATCGTTTTGCAGCCCTTAGCATTTTTGTCTCGATTGGATTATAGACGATGTCAAAAACGGTTAAATCCGGATGCATCCTATCAGAAGTCAAAATTGAGCCATCAACATTTGGATACATGCCAACAGAGGTTGAATTGATAAGTATATCCGCATCCTTAACATTAGAATTCAGTTCGTTTAGACCTACGCCTGTAACTTTGGGGCTGTCAATTGAATTTGCAAGATCTATCGCTCTACTTCTGGTTCTATTGACAATTGTTATATGTGCACCATCGGCTGCCAGTTGAAATGCAATGGCTTTTGCCGCACCACCGGCCCCGACTAAAACAACATTTTTTCCCCCAACATCCACATCGTGAGCCTCCAAAGCCTTTTTGGCACCAAGCCCATCTGTATTGTAACCCGTGTTTGTACGAAGATCAATCGTGTTAACGGCACCGATCTTTTTTGCCAAGGGATCAACATCCAAAAAAGGAATTACATTCTCCTTGTGTGGAATTGTGATATTTAGGCCGTCTATACCAAGCGATTTTGCACCCAGAACCGCCTCTTTCAAGGCCTCTGCTTTTACATTAAAGGCAAGATAGATGCAATCCATTTTCATTTTGTCAAAGGCAGCGTTTTGCATTACGGGGGAAAGTGAATGCTCAATCGGATCTCCTATGACACCGTATACCTTTTTCATATCGTATCAACCGATCATCGTTTAATATCCCAGGTCCTCGTCAATCAATAAAAC
>DAOWMC010000090.1 GCA_030643285.1 Methanobacteriota archaeon
AACAGAACATTTGGATCTGACATTTCAATTATCCGTCCTTTCAACAACTACGGTCCGAGACAAAATGATAAGAGTTACGCGGCGGTAATTCCTTTAACTGTTCAGAGGATTCTTTCTGGTGAGGCACCCTTAATTTATTGGGATGGAGAGCAGACTAGAGACTTTACATATGTGACAGATACAACCGCTTCAGCGATCGATGTTTATGATCACAAATCTACCAGGGGGCGGGTAATAAATGTTGCGAGTGGAAAGGAGACATCAATAAACACTGTTGTTAAGACAATTGCAAGACTGATGGAATGTGATAAACCCATCATTTATAGGGAAAAACGGGCTGGGGATGTACGGAGACATATAGCAAATTCATTTTTAGCACACGATCTCTTTAATTTTAAACCTAAAATAGATCTTGAGGTTGGATTAAAAAATACGGTTGAATGGTATTTAAATAAAAATAAAGATGGCAAATAGAGAGAGTATCCATTCCCCTGATAGATCGAATATGAATGAAGAAGCTATTGAGAATAGGGATTTGGATGATTAAAGTTGAATTACTTAAAGAGGGGGATGAATCGGAATATTCGGAATTTTTAAAGGATTGCGGATATGGTATGGCACAGCACACTCTGGAATGGCGAAATGTTGTTCGGGAGATACTTAAAGACGAGTCATTTTATTTTATTGCAAGAAAGATAGCAAGATTGTAGGGGTATTACCTTCGTTTATCAAGGAAAATTCACTTGGAAATGTCATGAATTCCATCCCTTTTGCAGGATGTTACGGTGGAGTTCTGACAAACTTAAAAAATGATGAAAAGGAGAAGGTTTATATGGCACTCCTTAACGAGATGATCAGGTATGCGGTGGGAAAAGAATGTATCTTGGCTTCTATATCCACACCGCCATTCTCTGAAGATTTGGAGTTATATGAAACTTTATTTAGGCCTGAATATGTTATGCCAAACTTCATACAGTATATAGATCTCAAAGGTTCAAAGAACTACCATAGAAACATCAATAGGAAGGTAAATAAAGCAATTGAAGTCGGAGTTAAGATAACTGAAGTTGAAAGTTCTGAAAATTTAAATGCTTTCTATAACATCTATAAAAAAAGAATGATGCAGGTTGGTGCGATAATGTGCCCACCAAACTTCTTCAAGATTGTCAAGGATAAGGCCAATGAAAATACAAAATTTATTTTCGCGTCATATGAAGGAAAGATGGTCTCAGGTATGCTTTTATTATATAATAACCACATCGTAGACGATTTTTATGCTACTATGGATATGGACTACAATTATACAGAGGCCAATAGCCTGTTAACCGATTACGCAATCGATTGGTCCAGAAAAAAAGGGGTAAGATATTGGAATTGGCAATCACTTCCTGCAAAAGAATCCGGGGCATACACATTTAAAGCGAGATGGGGGAGTTCCGAGGGAATGCATTACTACCTGACAAAAGTCCTGGGGGATTTAACTGATTTGAAAAAATGTAGTATTGAGCATATCAAAAAAGAGTTTCAATGGTATTTTGTTATGCCTTATGGTGAACTTGAAACTGATTGAGAATGGGGAGATTGATAACTTGAGGGTAGTAATATATGGTGCAAGTATCTACGGGAACTTTATAAAATCCATACTTGAAACCTACGACAACATAGAAGTTGCCGGATTTATTGATGATAACAAAGAGGCGTACTCAAAATTTAATGGTGTAGATATTCTTGGAGACTTCTCAAAATTAGAATTTTTAAAAAAAGAAGACATTCATAAGGTTGCTTTCAGTATTGGATACTCAAATATGACTTCAAGGGGGGAACTGTACCATAAGATAAAAGGATTAGGTTTTGATTTTCTTAATGTTATCCATCCTAGTGCGATAATTGATAAAAATGTAAACTTTGGTTCTGGTATTTTTATCCGTATCGGTGCTGTCATAGATGCGAATGTTGAGGTCCATGATAATGTGATGATCGATATCGGAACTCTCCTGGCACACGATGTAAAGATTCATGAGAATGTTTTTATTGCAGGTGGTGCTATGTTAGCCGGTTTTGTAGAAGTAAATGAGGGAACATTCATAGGTGCAGGTTCAACGATAATTGACAGAATAAAAATCGGTAAAAATGCGGTTGTCGGTGCAGGCGCAGTAGTAGTAAAAGATGTTCCTGACAACGCAGTAGTACTTGGAGTTCCTGCAAGAATAGTCCGGTACAATTGAATTGCAAATATTAATATGGCGTCCATAGAAGGATAAAGTGCAAAGCCTTTGATCAGGGGCATACAAAGACTTATTCAATTAACAACAATTGGCAAGAAAAATGACAGGGGTAGATTTTCTATGAGGGTACTTCATTCACCGATGAACATTGCAGGACAGGCAAGCATAATTTCAAAGGCGCAAAGAGAGCTTGGGATTAAAAGCGATGTTTTGGTCTTTGATCAAAACTACCTTGATTATGATTGTGATATCAACCTCTCGTTATCCGGGAGGCCACTACCAATAGTTATGATAATCAAATCAATTAACTTCATCAAATGTTTGTTCAAATATGATGTCTTCCATTTCCATTTTGCCAGGACTTTGCTTCCGAAGAACCTGGACCTGCCTATCTTGAAACTTTTTGGTAAGAAGATCGTCATGCAATATTGGGGCGACGACATCAGACAACTGAACGTTGCAAAGAGGCTCAAGTACCACTATGCAAGGGAGGTAGAGATAGACCCTAAGATTGATGATCACAAAAGGAGAAAAATTATAAGAATTAACAGATATGCTGATGCAACTATAACGGGATATGAATTATTAGAATATGCCCCGGATAGCATTACTACCGAATTAGCATTTGATCTTTCAAAAAATATATTTATAGGGTCCGGGAAGGGATTGAATTCCAAACCAAACGTTGTTCATGCACCTACTAATAGGGTAGTAAAAGGTACAAAATACATTTTATCGGCTATTGAAAGATTAAAGGATGATGGATATGATTTTAATTTAATTTTAGTGGAAAATAAATCGCATGAAGAAGCATTGGATATTTATCGGAGTGCGGATATCATTGTTGATCAACTTTTGATCGGAACTTATGGTTTTTTTGCTGTTGAATGTATGGCGATGGGAAAACCGGTTCTATGTTTTATCCGGGATGAAATAAAAGAGCATAAACCTGAAATTCCCATATTGAGTACCAATCCGGATAACGTTTATGACAATATCAAGCTCCTGTTAGACAATCCGATGATGCGCGAAGAATTGGGTGATAAAGGAAGAAAGTATGTGGAAGGACACCACGATTCAAAAAAAATTGCGAAACAGATGATAGAACTTTATGAAAATATATAAACGTGGGTTGGAATGTGTGGTATAGCAGGTATCTATAATTTTAACTATAAACCAGCATCATTGGAACTACTTGAAAAGATGACCGAGATACAGAAACATCGCGGCCCGGATGATGAGGGTCATTATACCAATGATGAGATCGGTCTTGGGCACAGGAGACTTAGCATCATCGATCTTTCTTTTGATGGACACCAGCCGATGTGTAATGAAGACGAAACCATATGGATAGTTTTCAACGGTGAGATCTATAATTATATTGATCTGACATCAGATCTAAAATCGAAGGGACATACCTTTAAATCAAAAACAGATACTGAAGTTATCATCCATGCCTATGAAGAATACGGGATAGACTGTTTGCACAGGTTCAATGGAATGTTTGCCTTTGCAATCTGGGATGATCGTAAAAAAAGGTTATTTTGTGCAAGAGATCGGATGGGAATTAAACCATTTTACTATTATTCGGATGATGAAAAGTTTCACTTTGCCTCAGAAATAAAAGCAATAATTGCTGATGAATCCATCAGGCGTAAACCGAACGATCAAATCATTTACGAGTATCTCAGACACGGAAAATTGGACCATACAGAGAATACTTTTTTCGATGGAATCAAGCAACTGATGCCAGCTCACTATATAATCATTGAAAACTCGAATGCGAAAATCCATAAATATTGGGATTTGGACGTTTCCAATTTTTCTAAAGATGCCGATGATCAGGAGAGTGCAGAACAGTTTCTTGAATTATTTAAAGATTCTGTAAAAAAGAGATTACGTAGTGATGTCCCCCTGGGAACATGCTTGAGTGGGGGTCTTGACTCATCTTCTATAGTTTGCCTTTTAAATGACCTATTGCCAGACAAATTAAAACAAAAGACGTTTTCGTCTTGCTTTGAAGATGAAAAGTATGATGAAAGAAGATTTATAAAATATGTTTTGGAAAAGACCGATACGGAATCGAATTTTGTCTTCCCGCGTGGAGATGACTTGTTTGATGAAATTCTTGATTTGATATGGCATCAGGAGGAGCCTTTTGGAGGTACCAGCATCTATGCACAATGGAATGTGATGAGGTTATCTAAAGAGCACGGTGTGAAAGTCCTCCTGGATGGCCAAGGGGCCGATGAATTATTGGCAGGCTATCATTTTTATTTTGGAAGCTATTATGCGGATCTACTTAAAAACCTTCAAATTTTAACTTTGATGGGGGAGATGAAGTATTTTGCCCATCTTTACTCTTATTCCGAACTATCTAAAATTATAAAGATAATGATGAGGTTTATTATCCCTGGAAGTATATCAACGCCGCTGAGGTCTTTATTATATACGCCCAAATGGTTGGATCGTGATTTCGTTAAATCACATTCGAAGACCATTACCCATCCACATTCAAAACCCATGTATAAAAAACAACTTGATGAAGAACTCTATCAGCGTCTAACATCTACATCTCTTCCGGCCCTCCTCCGTTATGAGGATAAAAATTCAATGGCATTTTCAATAGAATCCCGTGTCCCCTTTTTAGATTACCGTTTGATTGAATTTATCTCTTCTTTACCTTCTTCTCAAAAAATTAAGAATGGTGTCACCAAGGTTGTTCTTAGAAATGCAATGAAAGGTGTATTACCGGAAGAAGTCAGGACTAGAATGGATAAGATGGGATTTGTAACGCCCGAAAATATTTGGTTAAGAACGACATTAAGGGATGAGATAGATGGTATACTAGACTCTGAAAGTTTTAAAAACAGGAAATATTTTAATATGGGTGAGCTACGGCGGGAATATGAGGCATATTGTAACGGGGAAAAGAACACTGGCTCTATTGTCTGGCGATGGGTGAATTTGGAGTTATGGTTCAGGGTATTTATCGATTGATATATTAACCGTTGTGTAAATATTGGCTAGCGTAACTTTTAAATGGATCAATACGATTATATTGTTATCAGGTGTAGAACCAGGTCGGGATTATGATTAAGAAATTTGTTCAGTTGTTGGGGGCTTACGCAATATTTATAGGATCCACCATCGGTATTGGTGTATATTTAATAGACATCAATTTTGGCCCGGCAGCCCAAAAAGTAGCTATTGGGGGCTTGTTAATTGCTATTTTAGGCATAATCTCTTTATGGATTGCCAATAGGGGTGAGTTTGGTATTAAAAACCTCAACATAACGATTGAGGGAGATGGAATGGTTTTTCAGCTTTTAAAGTAC
>DAOWMC010000073.1 GCA_030643285.1 Methanobacteriota archaeon
GCCTTAGAGTTCCAGAACCTGATAGATGCTAAGTTGAATAAGTCATACCAGCACACAAGAGATGAACTTCGTCTAAAGATATACGTTTTTGGACAGGGTTACACAGATCTGATAATTGAAAGTGGTGTTCGAATTCACCTCACAAAGTATCCACGACCCGCTCCAAAAATCCCTCCGGGTTTTCCCATGTTTTTGAGAAAGCATCTGATGGGTGGCAGGATCGAGAGTGTGAAACAACATGGTTTTGACAGGATTGTTGAGGTTAAAATAAAGCGTGGTGAAACCACTCACCTGCTAATAATCGAGCTTTTTTCCAAGGGAAACGTTATTTTACTTGATTGTGATGGCACGATTATCCAGCCGTTCAAACATATGACTTTCAAGGACCGAAGGATAAAAAAGGGTGAAATATACATGACACCCCCTTCGAACAAAAATCCCCTGGATATTGAAGTGGAAGAGCTAAAAGAAATCTTTGAAAAGTCAGAAAGTGATGTAGTCAGGACAATTGCCACATTTCTAAATCTTGGAGGCTTGTACGCTGAAGAATTATGCTTGAGGGCCGGTATAGATAAAAAAACCCCTTCTAAGAGCATTTCTGAAGAAGAACTCAATTTAATCCACGAAAAGCTTGTGGAGTTATTTTCACCTATAAGAGATAGCAAGCTAAAGCCGCATATTGTAATGAAAGGTGAAGGTGGGGACGAAGTTGAGGATGAAAATGAAGGTGAATTGAATCTTGATGTGTTACCATTTGAACTTGAAGTTTACAAGGATCACAAAAAAAGATACTTCAATTCTTTCAACGAAGCACTGGATGAATTTTTTAGCAAAAAGATGATCTTTGAAATCGAAGACGTGGAAAAAGGCGTCATCGACGATAAAAAGAGCAAACTTGAAAGGCGGATGGGAAAGCAGTTATCTGCAATTTCAGATTTTGAAAAAGAAGGGGATGAATGTATAAGAAAAGCAGAAGCCATTTACGAAAATTATTCAAAAATCGAGGAGATTCTTAAAACCGTAAATGATGCCAGACAAAAGAAGTATTCATGGGATGATATCAAATCAATTATGGATAAAGGTAAAGAAAAGAGTGATCTGGCCAGAATGGTAAAAAATGTTGATGGGAGTAAAGGCTTAATTGAAATTGACCTTTCTGGAACTGTTGTTGGCATCTATACTACATATACAATACCTAAAAATGCAGAAAGGTATTATGAACGGGTAAAAGTCCTTAAAGATAAATTGAATGGTGCAAAAATAGCTTTGGAGCAGACAAAAAAGATTATAGAAAAATCAGGTGAAGAAGATCTGATTTTGCCAGATTCGACCCCTCAAAGAAGGGTCAGGCTAAAAGAGCACTGGTATGACCGGTTTAGATGGTTCATAACGTCAGATGGTTTTTTAGTCGTAGGTGGAAAGGATGCTGACACAAATGAGGAACTTGTAAAAAAGTATATGACAAAAGATGATATTTTCTTTCACACACAGGCGCACGGTGCGCCAGTGGTTATCGTTAAAACGGAAGGTTCGGAACCATCCACTGAGGCTTTGAAAGAAGCTGCTACATTTGCTGTATCCTACTCAAATGTATGGAAAGCAGGGCAGTACGAGGGTGATTGTTATTATGTGTTACCTGATCAGGTTAGTAAAACCCCTGAATCGGGTGAATATATAGAAAAGGGTAGCTTCATCATAAGGGGTAAAAGAAATTACTTTAAAAATGTACCTGCGAAAGCTTGTATCGGTATTGAAATAGACGAGGAGACTCGGGCTATAGGGGGACCTCCTGTGGCTGTCAAAAAGGTTGCAAAATATTTTTTAGAAATCGAACCTGGCGAAATGGATCACAATGAGCTTTCAAAAGAAATCTCAAAATACTTTTTCGAAATTGCAAAAAAAGAGGATAAAAGAGTCGTAAAGACAGTCGCATCTTCAGATAAAATTGCTAAGGTTTTACCACCGGAAACTCTAAAATTAAAAGATAAAATGGGGGATAATTGAACGGCCTTTTTAAAAACCGTTAAAACCCAAGTAAGCCTTTACCCCTTCCCATAATTGAAAAAACTATATCAAGCAAGGTTCCCATGTAGGAAGGGTTCTTGATTAATATGAATATTGCTATGCCCATAACCAAAACCAATGCCACAAGCATTAGCCCGATAAAGGCAAAAAAGCCCGAACCAAACCAGGCACCATCTATCAGCTTTGATATAAAAGATTTAGGCCTGTTATGTGCACGTTTAAATACTCCTTTTTCTGGTTTGAAGCCTGCTATAATATCCCCCAAGCCTTCCTCACCTAATGCATTGCAACCTTTTCCAGTCAATTGCCCACAGGATACAAACTTATCCCTTCCCAAAATCGAGATAATCTTATCAAATAGGGGAACCTTATCCCCCTTATTGGCAATATATCCTTTACTGTTTAATTCAAGTATCCTGCCATTCAAAGTATTTTCATCAATATTTATCTTCTTTGAAAGCTGCCTTGGTGATTTGTAACCTAACGAAATTCCCTTAAGGATCAAACGATCCATGTTACCCAATTCTTCAGCCATATATAACCCTCACGACTTTTCACTAAATATACCGGATACCCACAGTTCCAATACCCATTTAAAAATGGTGGGAATCTCTTTTACCACGGTGAAAACCAGTCCAAGTAATCCTGCAACTGCCAAAATATAGTTCAGTATAGGCCTCGCGACTGATATAACTAAGCCAAGTACCCCACCAACAACTCTTTCGGGGATGTTCTCACGCATTTCAAGCCTTGCAGAAATTGTTAGAAGAGTTTCATCCCCCAGTTCATTGTACCCCGTGTCAGTAAGAACAAAACCATTTGTTAATTTACGGGTGGTGAATACCTCAATAAAATCAACGAGTTTACCCAATTGGAGCATTTCAAAAAAATCGATAACAGGATCAGAAGAATCAATTGCAAAGCCCTTGCTAACCAAACTATCAAGTTCGGTTTGTATAATATTTTTGTCCATATTAAGCTGCCTTGAAAGTTTCCTCGGCGTCTGGTACCCTAAAGAAATCCCATTTAGCACAACACGGCTGAAATTCGGTATCTCCTTAGAAGGCTTTTCAAATACCAACTCCTGCTGCTTTCGAATTGATTCAATCCTGGATCTTTCTCTGCCAAGATTTGTTGTTAATTCTTTTGCCAGTTCGAGTTGATTCGTAAGATCCATTGACTTTCTATCCAAATCCTGTGAAATCTTCGAAGCAAATCCAACATGCTTTACAGCCTCTTCTGTTTTACCCTGTCCGATCAAGGCATCTACTCTCTGTAAAAGTACATCTCTTTCTATTTCAAGATCTGCTATCTTTTTCCTATCATCTTTCAACTTTTTTAAAAGAGTGGTAGCATCAGACTGGTCAAGGGATTTTGCTTTTTCCCTTATTTCTTTTTTTCTTTCCAATTGCTCGGTAAGCTTTGTAGCTTCTTGAACACGTTTAATTGCTTCTTGTGTCCTACCAATTTCAATCAATGGTTTGACTTCTTGCAACAGATTACCTCGTATAAGCTCCAAATCCCCTACCACAGCTCCTTGAATACTAGCTAAATTCATGAAATCCATGTATAATCCCTACTTACTCTTATAATGGTTTGCAAACTTAATCTACTTTTTGCTTTTTTATTGATCTAATTATAACTATTAATTATTTACGCTTAAGCTTTTCTATTGTGCTATATTGGCAATAAAAGCAAAAACCAAAATTGAAAATGGGGCCGCGGAGATTTGAACTCCGGTCCGAAGACCCCCAGTCTCCGAGGATATCCAGGCTACCCTACGGCCCCATGAATCTTTTCATTATTGTTATAACGATTATTGAGTTCATATTGTTTTTTAGTTAGTTTATGTATTCCTTATAAATTAAAGCTCCCATCTTACATCCTGAGGATCATGTGACGGGATTGGTAGCCCAATAGGATAAAGGAAAAAGATAAATATTACCTACTACATTGTAGTTCTATCGCACCCGCCTTAACTCAGTCTGGCAGAGTGTGCGGCTGTAGTAAGTTTATGTGCATAAAACTAGCACACACCACACTCGCAGATACCGCAATGTCCCCGGTTCGAATCCGGGAGGCGGGATGCCCGGGTAGTGTAGAGGCCTATCATGAAGCCCTGTCGAGGCTCCGACTCGGGTTCGAATCCCGACCCGGGCGCTATATCTGCGTGATCTGGTGAATTGCTATCTTGACTTCGTCACACCGATTCTATTGCAGTATTGATATATTGGACATATACTACATTTTGGACTTATCGGCGTACAAATATTCTTTCCATGAAGGACTAAAAGATTATTAAAGGTTATCCAGTACTTTTTTTGTAATTTTTTGCGTAATTCGAATTCCGTATCATCTGGTTTTTTAGTGCATACATATCCCAGACGATTGCATATCCTGTGAACATGCGTGTCAACTGCCACACCGAGTTTGTTAAATCCCATCGTTAAAACAATATTTGCAGTCTTTCTACCCACGCCTTTTAGTTCTAACAATTCACCTATATCATCAGGAACCTTAGAATCATACTTCTCGATTAAATCTAAACAAATCTGCTTTATACGCTCTGATTTTGTTTTATAGAATCCAACTGGGTAAATTGCCCCCTGTATTTGATCTATACTTAGTTTTGACATAGTTTCCGGGGTTTTTGCCAGATCGAACAGTCTTATTGAAGCTTCCCTTGTCACCTCGTCTTTTGTCCTCAGACTCAGAAGGCACGAGATCAGGACAAGAAAAGGATCTTTCTCCTCTGAAACTTCTTTAATTGCAGAACTCTTTAGATAGTATCTTTCATCTAGAATCCTAACGATTTTATCTATAGCATTACCTTCTTTATATTCTTCAACCATATTTCTACTCAGTACTCCTATAATCCATATTTTTAAAAGCTGGTACTTTAATCCGATTATGGTTTCATCTATATAAATATCAACCTTTGTTTGGTTATCCACTGCAGTATCGATAGATTAATATAAGTTGAATACTCACAATTAGTAGTATAAATAATTACAATAGCTGGAAATAGGAGGTATAACATGGGTAGAACGTTAAATAGGGTAGCTGGTGTGGTGTTGATGGCGATTTCGTTAATTCCACTGGGACTCAGCTTATACACACTGATAATAGATGGGCTGATTACTTTTTTGCATTGGCTTGGGTTTTCAGGATTAACTTTTTTGGTAAAGTATATAGTAATCCTGTTAGTTGGTGTTGTTCTACTGATTGGTGGTTTAGTGATCTTCATGAGGGAATAACCATCACTGCAGATCTATGTTAATGTGTGGGTTTCCACGCATTTCATCTGTTTTTTTTTAAAAAATCCGGTAAAACGGTATATTTTGTGGTTTGCAAAATGATGCTATTTCTGTATAGTTTGAGGATCTTCTAGGACCTCTTTCATCATTAATGCGTGACCTGCTACGGCAAATCCCAACGATACGGGTATTACGATAAACTCAATTAACCCTTCACCATGGGAGTCAACCGATATAATGGCCATTTTATCCTGTGCAAAAAAGACTACCAAGAAGGTGGCATAGAGGATAACGGTCATACATAGTGTAAACATAAGGCCCCACAGTTTTAATGATGTATTGATTTTTCTGGTTAATTTCATACCCTGTCACATCCCTTTTTTTTAGCTTAGGAATAATGTTGGAAAGATCCGCTGCTGAGTTTACTTATAGATCTTCATGTGCAGGTATGTAAATATTGCGGCCATAAAATATTGTTCAATGAACACCATCATGTAATTTGATGGAAAAAGATTAAAAATATAGTATTTGTTTAGCTTCTTACAATCACAAGATAATTCCGGGCTCCGATTTTTGGACAAAAATATAAACCAGTGTAATCTATGGTTTGAATATTTTATAAAAGAGTTTAACCGGACTTTATAAAATCCTTCTCAAATCGCTATCCACCGACCCTTTTTACGTAGGGTCTAAACTAAATTAAATAACCACCCCAACATTCACCACATCCACACA
>DAOWMC010000118.1 GCA_030643285.1 Methanobacteriota archaeon
GGGTCTGGCCATTTGGTATCACGATGGATATATAAGTGCCATTTAATATTAATTATGCGGTCTTTTTAAGGACACTACCAAATATTTCCATGTTAATCCACTCCAATTTTTGTTCTATACAGAAGGTAGATCGTTAAAAAAGGTTCGTATTTAGTGGTGGATTGTGTGTGGATGGGTCAGATCTTAAGGTAAATTTTCTTTTACATCCTCTATTTCCAGTTCCCTGATTCTTGCAGCCATTGGAATACCATCTCTTGTCCAACCACCCAGATCATAGTACTCGTCAATTGCCTCTTTTAGTTGCTTACCCTTTGGAACGTATCCTCTGCTTGCATCTACCGGTATCATCTCCGGAATGAAGTCTTGTCTTCTTCTCACCCCATTCATGATCGCTTAAGCCCTCCATTGATCCATTAACCGCTTTCGGCTGACGTTTGGGCCAAGTGCCTGACTTTGATAGACCTCAAATAGATCCATAAGACTGGCATCAATATCTGCATAGTCGAGTACAGCATCTAAAAGCCGATGCGATTTTTCAGCAAATATGGTTGCCCACCTCAAGTGAGTATATCTTGGTGCCTTTTCGATATTTGCTGAGAAGACCAGAAGATAAACACGCCTTGATATGATCAACGTTAATATCCCCACCCAGAGGAGTGCTTTTACAACCTGCGGATTTGACGTTGATAAGATGTCAAGACCGTATCTGCTTTTCAGTTCCTTAAAGATCAGTTCTATTTCACATCTCGCCGAATATAAGACCGCTATATCTTCAGCGCCAAGATAATGGCAGAAATATTTGTGAGATATATGTGATACTTTTTTTTCTTTATTGTAAATCGCAACCAATAAAAAACAGCAATGCTATGAACCACGTGTCGTTGAACAACACTATCAGATCAAAGCCAGACCACTTCTGACTGTCAACGACCGGGGCGAAGGTGATGGGAATTGCAGGATTGAGTTGCACGAACGTGACGTAAGCAAGAACCGCATGATGCAATAGCACGAGGAGGATGGCGAACGTGCGTAGGTAGTCGAAGATGACTATCTTTGTTGTTACTTTCGCGCCATCCGGTAGCTCATCTTCCTTTTTAGGTGGTGCCATATCCTTATTTTGTTCCACAGCAAGATGCTATTAATTATTTGTATAACCTTACCAATACTTCACATAACAGCAGATAAAAGGCTTTGCTACGCTTCGCCCAAATTTTGCTCCGCAAAACTTCAGATATATCAATCCCGTTATTCCCACCCTTCCCCCCTCACCCCAGCTTCTTTTTCACCCCTGTAACCATATAAATTATACGGGATGCAATGTTACATGTATGATCCCCAATCCTTTCCAGATAAAGTGCCACAAACGTAAGGTGACTTGCATTGGAAATGGTCTTTGGCCTTTCTATCATTATCGTAATCAATTCGCGTCTTATCTGATCGTAGAGTGCATCTACAATATCGTCTCTTTTTGAAAAATCTTCTAATATCTCGATATTTTCTTTTGAAAATGCTTCCAAACAATCATCTATCATCTTCTGCGTTATCTCTGCCATTCTTGGAATATCTATCAACGGCTTCACAAAAGGTTCATCTCCCACCCTCAAAACAACTTCGGCAATATCTCCTCCGACATCGCTTATACGATCAAAATCCGTTATTATCTTGATGCACGTTCCAATTACCCTGAGATCAACAGCCATTGGTTGTTGTAGGGCAATAAGCTTCATACACCTGTTTTCAATGTCAAACTCCAGGTCATCTATCACAGCATTTTCATTAAGTACCCTTTTTGCCAATTCGGCATCCCTTTCAATGAGTGCTTTAATCGAATTACTTGCAGCATCCTTTGCAAGTTTTCCCATCTTCAACACATCTCGTTTGAGCTTATCCAGTTCTTCTATATACTCTTTTCGAATCATTTTATCTCCTCTTGGTAAAGCTTTTCTCTAAAAGAAAAGGTTTATCCAAACCTCCCTGTTATATAATCTTCAGTCTTTTTATCCTTCGGATTTTCAAATATTTTTGAAGTCTTATCAAATTCTATTAATTCCCCCATAAGAAAAAATGCAGTACAATCAGAAATTCTTGCCGCTTGTTGCATGTTGTGGGTGACTATTATAATTGTGTAATCCTTTTTAAGTTCTCGTATTAACGCTTCGATCTTTGCAGTTGATATCGGATCGAGTGCAGAGCATGGTTCATCAAAAAGAATAACCTCCGGATCAATGGCCAAAGTCCTTGCAATACAAAGTCGCTGCTGTTGCCCCCCTGAAAGCTTGAGTGCACTTTCACCTAGCCTATCCTTAACATCTTCCCACAAAGCAGCCTGCTTGATACTGTTTTCTACTATATCATCGAGTCTTTTTCCTTTAATTCCGTGAATTTTCGGACCAAAAGCAACATTATCATATATCGACTTTGGAAAGGGATTTGGCTTTTGAAATACCATACCAACCTTGTGACGCAAGGCCACTGGATCTACTTTTTTGTCAAGGATATCATTTCCTCGCCAAATTATCTTGCCTTTGGTCCGGCAGCCAGTGATCTCATCATTCATACGGTCAAAACAGCGAAGAAGAGTACTCTTACCACAACCACTCGGACCTATTAAAGCAGTGACTGTTTTCTCTTTAATAATCATGCTCACATCAATAATCGCCTGGATATCGCCGTAATAAACGTTGACATTGCGAACTATAACCTTATTAGAACCATGTTCTTCTGAGTTATCCTGAAAGTCGTCATATCTATCATCAATAAACATTTCCAATTTCTGATTTAACATTTACCAAGTCCTCCTTGCCTGTGCTCGCTGACGAATAAATATTGCAAACGCATTCATGGTCAAAAGAATGATAAGTAACACGAGTATTGTAGCAGCTGAAAGATCATGAAATTCCGGATTCGGGTGGCGAGTCCAGTAGAATATTGTCAAAGGAAGGGCAAGGAAGCTGTCAAATATCCCTGATGGTGGGACCTTTGCAAACACCGATCCCATAAACAATATGGGGGCTGTCTCTCCAATTGCCCGAGAGAGGGCCAGAACCATTCCCGTTAGTATCCCGGGTAATGCGTTTGGCAGCACGTGATGTCGTACGGTTTGCCACCTGGTAGCACCGAGTCCCCTTGCTGCCTCTCTGAAGCTCCAGGGGACTGACTTTAGAGCTTCCTCTGTTACAACGATTATTATTGGTATAACCATAATGGCTAAAGTAAGGCTCCCGGAAAGTAAACTTGGGCCAAATCCAAACAGACGGACAAATATCGTGAGGCCCACAAGGCCAAATACAATGGATGGCACACCTGCCAGATTTTGTATTACACGGCGTAAAAACAAAACATATCTCGCGTCTCTGGCGATCTCAGTCAGGTAAACAGCCGCACCGACACCTGTGGGAATCGCAAAAAGCATCGTGAGAATCATCAGGTAAACTGAGCCCATAATTACCGGAAATATTCCGGCCATTTCAGGTTTGGAGCCGCTTGGGATGTTTGTCAGAAAATTCCAGTTGATGCTACCTAATCCCTGGGCCAGCATACTACTCAAGAGGTAAAAAAGAAAGCAAACAGCGATCATGAGGCATATTGCCACAATGCTTACACCAATTCGCTCTTTTAAGTAGCGCCTATTGAGTGTGAAACTTTTTTGCATAGCTCTTTTTGCATGTTGTCCTGTAACCATATTATGAAGATTTCCAAATACAAGGCTAAAGATTCCAAGAATTCGTTTTAGAATGCCTTTTACTGCCCCGGATTCACCCGTTTCAATGCCTTTTACAACTCGAGCAGCTACCATATTAATAATGTAAGTTATGAGGAAAAGAAGAAGTCCAACAGCAAATGCCGCTTCCATAGCCACTCCGGGGGGTATATCGCCTGTGGCAACCTGTGCGATGTAAGCAGTCATTGTTTGCACCTCTTTCAAAGGATTAAAAGTGAGGTTTGCGACACTGCCTGCAGCCAAGGTAACAACCATGGTCTCCCCAATGGCACGGGCAAGTCCCAAAATTACAGAGGCAGCGATTCCACTTGACCCGGCAGGTAGGACCACTCTGGTTGCAGTTTCCCAACCTGTTGCACCCATTGCAAGGCTCGCTTCACGCAATTCCCTTGGAACTGCACGCATTGCATCGTCCGATACACTCACAACAATTGGGAGAATCATTATTGATATGACGATGATAGCACTGGCAGCATTGAAGTAACTGGCACCTAAAACATCCCGAAGGATCGGACTGATAAAAACAAGGGCAAAAAAGCCATACACTATTGAAGGGATGCCTGCCAGCACTTCAATAACCGGTTTAGCCACCGCCCTGAGACGTTGCCCGGCAAATTCAGAGAGGAAAAGGGCTGCCCCGATACCTACCGGAGCCCCCATCAAAAGAGCTCCCCCTGCTATAAGAATCGATCCCGAAAGAAGAGGTAAGACGCCAAACTTAGGATTGCCACCACTTGGGATCCATGAACATCCAGTAAAGAACTCCAGTGGGCTTATAACGGGGTTTGAGAAGAAGTTAAATGACCCATTTACCAGCGTATAAATTATTGCAGCACTTATTACAACTGCAAGGCTCGCTGATATAAAC
>DAOWMC010000204.1 GCA_030643285.1 Methanobacteriota archaeon
ATCTAAAAAGGTACAGGTACCCGTTACCTCACCACAACTATCGTGGCATCCTCCACTTTCAACACATCTGCCGCCTTGCCACCGGATGTTACCGTGTACTCAACCTCGACAAATGACGGATCGATATCTATCGTTTCATCTCCGAGTTCGAGTGTGATCTTATGATCTTTTTTTATCTGGTCTTCTATCCTGATTGGGTCTGCATCTTTAAGTGCTTTAATTATCAATTTTGACTTTTCCCTGTACTTTGGGCCAAGTGTTTTCATATCCGGTTTGATCTTGGAAGGAATATTTTTTAGCTTTGGCTTTCCTTTAAGTAACTTCACACTGCTATTTATCGTACCTGAGATGTCCCTTGTCTCTATCTTCCTCGAATAGACCTCGACTTTTGATAATGGTGCGTTGAGGGCTATTCTGCAATCTGATTTATATCTTCTTATCGCGCTTGTTATCTCTTTTATAAGTTCGCCATCTTTTTCGGCCTTTTCATCTATGAATTGCGCGTTGACCTTTGGCCAATTTTTTGTGTGTACGCTACCGTCTCCAACATAAGAGTACATCTCCTCGGAAAAGAACGGAACAAATGGTGCAAGCAATCTAGAAAGCGTATCTATTGCCGTATATAGTGTAAAACGAACTGCATTTTTCTCTTTTTGATCATTTCCATAAAGCCTTGATTTTGACATCTCTACATAATTATCAGCCAGAACATCCCATATGAAATTTCTGAGCGATTTTAATGTTTCATCGAATTTGTACGCCTCCATCTGCTCTGTTGTGTACTCTATAAGATTGTTTAGCCTGTTTAAAAACCACCGGTCCACGGTATTTAACCGGGTACTATCGTCGGGTACATAATCATTGATATGTGGTATCGAAAACCTTAGTATGCTCCACATCTTCTGCAAAAATCTTGAAGCAGCGGTTATATCTTTCCACTGAAACATCACATCCGATCCTGTGGCCCCCCCTATTGCCGCCCATTGTCTGAAAGCATCCGAGCCATACCTTTCGATGACCTCTTCCGGGGCGGTGAAGTTGTTTCTGGATTTACTCATCTTGTATCCGTCTTCACCCAAGACCATGCCGTTCATAAGTACGCTTTCCCATGGAATTTCGTCTGTAAGAGCCAAAGATCTTAGAATCGTATAAAATGCCCATGTCCGGATTATATCATGGCCCTGTGGACGGAGTTGTGACGGGAAGGCTATTAGTTCATCTGGCCATCCACAAATCGATAGCGCCGATATGGAGCTGTCCATCCATGTATCCAGAACATCTTGCTCTCCTGTAAATTCAAAACAACCACAATCACCACATGCCTTCTTTGGTTTATCTGATGTCGGGTCGATTGGAAGTTCATCTTCTTCTGCCAAAAGCACCTTGCCACATGAAGAACAGTACCATACGGGAATTGGTGTTGCAAATATCCTCTGGCGCGATATACACCAGTCCCATTCCATTGACTCGGTCCAGTTTTTCAGTCTCAAAAAGAAATGATCGGGGATCCAGTTTATCTTTTTAGATTCATTTATGATCCGGTCGGGATCTATCTTAACAAACCATTGATGTTCCGATAGTATCTCCAGGGGAGTTTTACACCTCCAGCAGAGCCCAACATTCTGCTCCAATTTTTTTTGATCGTAAATGAGACCCTGGGACTTTAGATCCTCTATAATTGCTTTTTTACAATCATTGGAATCCATTCCTTCATACTTTTCAGCTATGTCCGTCATCTCCCCTTCTTTTGTAAGGGCTTTTCTCAGCGGAAGATCATGTTCCTTCCACCACTTCACATCCTGCTTATCTCCAAAGGTACAGATCATAACCGCACCGGTACCAAACTCAGGATCGACTGATTCGTCAGAAAATATATCCACTTCATGATTAAAGAGTGGTACTTTTGCCTTTTTTCCGATTTTGTCCCTGTATCTCTCGTCCCCCGGGTGCACCGCAATAGCCACACATGCAGGCAAAAGCTCCGGCCTTGTTGTTGCAATTTTGATTCGGTCAAAATGTAGAAAGTTCAAAAGGTTATCTCTTGTGTCATATTCAACTTCGGCAAAGGCAATGGCAGTCTCACACCTTGGGCACCAGTTCACCGGGTGATCATCTTTATATATCAAACCATCCTTAAACATCCTAACAAAAGAAATCTGAGTCTTTTTGAAGTATTGGGGATCCATCGTGACATATTCGTTACTCCAGTCAACCGAGAATCCGAGGCGTCGCATAGTCCCCTTCATCTTTCCAATATTTTTTTCCATCAACTCTTCACAGAGTTTTCGAAATTTTGCTCTTTTTACCTGATTTTTTGTTATCCCGTGGATCTCTTCTACCTTTACTTCCGTGGGTAACCCGTGACAGTCCCAACCCTGGGGGAACATCACATTTAAACCTCTCATTCTTTTGTATCTTGCCACAAAATCGATATAGCACCAGTTTAAGCCATTTCCAACATGGAAATTCCCGGTTGGGTATGGCGGTGGCGTATCTATAATATAGGGTGGTTTTTTGGATTCCGGATCAAAATAATAGCACGATTCATCCCAGCTATGTAGCCATTTATCCTCGATTCCTTTCCAGTCATACTCTTTAGGGATTTCATCCATGGCTACTTATTATCCCCTTTTTCTTTAAAAAATTGATGAAAATCATGCAGGTTCCAATGCACCTACAGGACATACCTTCACGCAGGTGTTGCAATCCCGGCACTCCTGCTCGTCTATATCCACCCATGTCTCTACCAGGTCTATAGCATTGAATTTACAGACCGCAACACAGGTTCCACAGTACCCACATTTATATCTGTTGACCTCTATCATGTTGATAATCCTCGCATAACTCTATCATCTCATCACTTGAAACGTAAGATTAATTACATTAATGGTATTTATAACCTTATTATTTCACACGTGATTAACATGCTAGTTTCAATGAATATAGAACTTAAGGATATACCGGGCCAGCTTGCAGAAGCTCTTAGGCCCATCTCCGAATTTGGGGGGAACATAAGAAGTATCATCC
>DAOWMC010000145.1 GCA_030643285.1 Methanobacteriota archaeon
ATGGGGATATGTTTTCTGCATTCGAAGAAGCAGCTATGTGCGGTCCAAGTGCCTTGGTTGATCTTGGAATAGAAAAGGATATTGCCCAAAAAATATATGAGATGGCAACTGAGAATGTAAAGATACCTTTTGTAGAAATATCTGGCTATGTGAACCTTACATGCCCTCAGCCTGATGGTATAAGTGTTATAAAAAAAGCACTAAAAGCTGCAACATCCAAAGTAGAAGAAGATGTTGAAATTACCGCAAGTTATGTTGGTGCTCCACGATACAGAATACATATACGTGCTTCTGATTATAAAAAAGCTGAAAACACGCTCCGAAATTCTGCAGAAGCTGCGATTAAAGTTATAAAAAAGGCTGAAGGAGCCGGGTCATTTCATCGTCATGACGTTTAAGATACAGCTTGAAAAAATTTTTGGTTGAATAAATTGAGTAATAATATCTGGATTTATTGATTAAAATGGATGTGTATGAATGGAACTTTGTGTACCGCACCCAGGCCATTTCGAGGCTTTAAAAGAAATAGTAAAAAACGGAAAGAATATCAACGAGATTTACATGGCTGGTTGTCCTGATTTTATAGGCACAGTCCGGCGGATTTTGGACTCTTCCCCAACAATTGAAGATATCAAAGAGCAGACAGAATATGTTCATGAACATGGGATTAAGATGAATATCCTTTCAAATAGCTCATGTCTTTCCGGTCAACACTTAACATATCAGGGTAATAAAACGTATCGATGGTACCTCGATAAGTTAAATGACATAGGGGTAGACGCAATAACCGTTTCTGATCCATATCTGGTGGAAATGATCTCCAGAGAATATGATATCGAGCCCGTTGTCTCATGTATAGCCTTTGTTGATTCTCCGCAGAAGGCAGAGTATTTTGAAGAGTTTGGTGCGACTACACTTACTCTTGATACCAATATTGGAAAGCATTTCGACCTCCTGGAAGGGATAAGAGAAGCAACGAGCTGTAAACTGAGGATAATGGTTAATGAAGGTTGCCTGTATCGATGCCCTTTCAGATATTCTCATTTCAATCTAACATCACATTTTTTCGGCCCCGGGTCCACGCTGGATATAATGGGGGATTATTATCACGACAAATGTGTTTCTATGAGAATTGACAATCCTGAACATATAATGAGGTCTGGTTGGGTAAGGCCCGAGGATATTTCAGCGTATGAAAAGATTGGAATAGACTTATTCAAGATTGCCGGCCGGATACAGTCTGTTAACTGGATTATTAACTGCACTAATGCGTACGCAAATAGGAGTTTTGATGGAAATCTGATGGATATCTTAGATGGTACCGGGACACTGAGAAACCTCTTTTATGTGCCAAATAAGGAACTTGACGGTGCCATCGAAAAGTGGAAAGTGTGTGATAAATTATGTCACAAGTGCAATTTTTGCAAAGAGCTAACAAATCGGGTTGTCAGGGTATATTCTGGCAAGGGAACGCAGGGCGAACAAGTAATACCAATCAATTCGCTAAAAAGCGAAATTTCAAATGAAACTGCCTGATACACTTTTAAAAAATCGCTTAGACATAGAAAAGGGGATTAATTCTCTGATTGGTGGTGGTGTTTCTGTTTACCAGCTAATGCTATCTTCAACATCGTGCGGTTGTGTGGGGTTAACCTTATTCCCTGTGGGTTTAAAAAGAGAGGATGTAGAGGTCTTTAATGATATGCTTTTGCCTCAACTGAAAGAAATATCAAAAGGTGTCGGAGTCTTTCCCGGGGCAATTGTTATTCAGACAAGGGCCGACGATTCGGAAATCGCAAAAGTAAAGATACAGCGCCTCTGCAAAAGTTGTAAAATTGATTATAAAGGGGCTGAAGGTAAGCCCTGGCCAGGTGTTTATACCCTTCAATATAATCCGACTGATGATTATCAACCTAACGATAACGATTTTTTAGTGTATAGGAGCGAGATTGAAGGAAAAATACGAAAAATGTCTGGTAAACTTGTAAACGTTGAGGAGCTTGGAGTTTTTGTGCTGTCCTGTGGTTGTTCAGGTTTTCTTGCAGCCCTATCCGGTCTAAAAGCAGGGGATATAACGGGTAAAGATCTCTCCTTCTTCAAAAAAATGTCTTCTGATCTAGGAATTGAACCAAAGATTATGTATGCTGCCCTATCATATGGAACCGACTGCGTTTCATCAATCACATCGAAAAATACTTGCAGTATCTGCAAGGTAAAGTACGAAAAGGGTGTAATCTTACCTGATCTGGTTTTATAGGTCTTCTAATATTACGGTTATCTAATAGTTTTTTTTCAGGCACTTTTCTACAATTGATGTAACGACAAACCCATCACTTCAGTTCTGATGCCAGTAGCTTAATCCCATCGATTATTTCAAGTGGGGTCGCCCCAGAGTGAACCGATACGCCCTTTACACCATTGATTGTCACAACCCCGGATTTCTCCCTCTGACAGCATCGCACGATAAATGGTCTTTTAAAAATCTGATGTAGTGGGCAAATGTTTACAAATTCATATCTTTGTGGGTTTTGTTGAGGAAATATTGTCTCAAAGGTTTTTTTAGAAATATCACAGCCAACGAGTTTAACTTCCTTTTTATCATCAATGCTTTTTATTGAATCTAAAAAATATCCATTTAAGTTAGATACTTTGCAAGGGAAGATAACAAAAGCGTCTGGATCCTCAAACTGCCTTAAATCCAGTATGTTTGGTGTAAACCTGAGCTGTAACTCTCCCAAAACACCGATTTTCTCCAGACGTTCAATGTTATACCACAACCATGGGTTTTCGGGGGGAATTATGTCAAATACCTCAATTGTGGTTACCTCTAAAAGATCCGGCTTATGTACAAAGGTGATATGTTTATCAACTCCTCTAAAGATAACCGTATTTATCTTTGAATCACAAATATCATCTGCCATCTCAATAAGCGTTGTTCTATCTGTTAGATCAAATTCATCATCAAGGATAACAGTTTCGTTTGCAGAAGCAATTTTTTTTAACGATGAAACATCACGGAAAAACCCCGTGCCCTCTGTTTCAATTTCATACACACCCATAGCACTATTTTCTAAAAATATAACATATCTAGTCAGAAAATATACCCAGGATAAATCTCTCTTATCCGAATCAAAAACTGCAACACATTTACAATGTTCTGGAAATATCAATATCACACACCCGAAGAAAAAAGGTGGAAATTTGGTACCACACTTTGAGGGGATGGATAAGATACCAAATTCCAGTAAACTATAAGTGTTACTTTATATTAAACTTTTCCATTTTTCCCTTTTTTTAATTTTTTCCACCGTCTTCCATGACGTTCTAACATAATCTGGCATTTTCCCTTCTCTTACCAATGCCTCTAAAAATGCACGCGTGTACTGATCAGAGGGATATCCACTCCCTATCTTTTTACCAATCACACTTTCCAACTCACATATCTTTTTATCCCTATTTACTTTTGCTATTATGGATGCGGCCGAAACAATCGGGTAATTCTTATCCGCATTGTGTTCTGAGATGATTTTAATTGGATACTTGTATTTTTTCAGTATGTTTTGTGAAAACCGGTATGCTTTGACGTCTGCAGCATCTAAATAAGCCATATCCGGACGTAATTGTAAAAGAACATTTGTGAATGAGACAACCTCAATATCATTCATCGTCATTACTTTCCTTAATTCATCTATCTCCTTTGCCTTAACCTCTACAAGATATACATCCGCTATTTTTTTTATCTTTTCCGCAAGATACACTCTTCTTTTTGGGCTTATTAACTTTGAATCACGGACGCCAAGTTCTTTTATCAATTTTAGCTTGTTTTCCTCCACCATCACGCCAGCAACATACATTGGTCCTATCACAGGCCCCCGTCCGGCTTCGTCTACACCCGCAACTTTCATGGCACACACAAGATATAAGGGTATGTACTATAAACTGTTCCATGAACCATGATACAAGAAGCAAGGTTATATGAAAAATTGGGGGATAAAAAAGTTAATTGTAAACTCTGTGCCCACAATTGTAAAATATCGGACGGCAAGCGTGGGATCTGTGGTGTCCGGCAAAATATCGACGGGG
>DAOWMC010000064.1 GCA_030643285.1 Methanobacteriota archaeon
GGATAAGATTGCTACCTGTCTCCAGGGAAAAATGATTCCAGGATTTCATTTTATCTATTCCGGTTGATAGGCGAGTATACAGGTTCCTTATCGCCTGTGTTAACGCCCCAAAATCATGCAACCTCAGCTCTTTTAATGCGTACTCCACAATCCCGCCCCTCGATGATGCGGAAGCTCCAAGCGATCGTATAAATGAAGGATAATTATCATCTCCCCTCTTGATATTTTTCTCCTGCCGTCCAAATACCATTCCCGGAAAAGCTAATGGGGCTATCGTCACAGCCAGTATCATCTGTGGTTGGAGTCGATCAGAAAATAAAACTACTGAAATTATTCCGATTATAGCGCATAAAACAAACATCATCGGATACAGAGCCATCATTTTTTTCTCATCATCTGTCTTATCCAATGTGTGCCATAACGTATCTTTTGGGGCCTTACTTTTCATCATAAATAGCATCATAACTTCCATGAACAGGAACAAAAAGACGGTCATACCTACGATACCAACCGGACTACCACCGGTTATCAGGGGCATTATAATCCCCAGGGAACCCATAAATAGTAGTGACATCACCAGGGACATATACATCTCCTGTAAATTCGCAATCCTTGTCAAAGACCCCTTGAACAGAATTTCAAATTCCCTCATAACAACATCCTGCTCTATCATCAAAAATGTCTCAGGATCCTCACCTGATTCCAGTGCATGAGCAAAACGATCCAAAAAATCTGCAAATATCTTTGAAGGAGTCCTTTTTGCTATAAATCTGCAGGCATCGGGTGTACTCATATGCCATGAATTTATAAGATTGAAGATCTTTTCTATTTCAGTGGCTAATGCCATGTACTGTTTTTTTTTGCCGATAAGCCCCAGAACTGCAATTAGTGGCATATCCGATGTTGCCAAAACACCCACATGGGTTATAAAAAAGTGCATGTTCTGTTCTATCTGTATTCGTTTTGCATCAAGTTGCATTTTCGGATACACAAGCACAAACATAACACAGAATAATGGTAAAAAGTAACAGATCAATCCGGCACTGCCACTAAATACATCGGGCAGTGCCAAAAGCAGAACTACAGAAAGTATCACCCCAAAAGAGATGACAGGGATACCAAACTTAATCAAATATTTTTCCACAGGCATATCCAAGCCTGCAAAAATCGATGTGGTACCTGTTTGTACTTCTCCCCCCATAGAATCATCTCAAATGTATCATTCAATTAAAATGAACACGCTTATAAATACTATGACCATCGTTACCGTGCATATGGTACAAAAAGAATTGAATGGACTTGGCGGGATTTGAACCCGCGGCCTCTGCCTCGCGAAGGCAGCGTTCTTCCACTGAGCTACAAGCCCATTAAAAAACCTTCAAAATAGATAGAATAGATATACTTTACGGATATAAATATATGTATAAGTAGGCAATTCAACCTTCATATTGTGGTTTTTTACATCGTATACAAATACAAAAATATAGAGGGTCCAATCATCTCACTCGAAAAGGTTTGATGAGACAATTGCACTCATGAAATCATTATCCTTCTTTATCGTCTTAAGCTGATTGGCTGGCCCAATTACAGTTAGACGTGGTTGAGAGCCAGACTTTCCCAAAAGCTTTCCGATCAATCCGACATTTTTATGTTGATATGGATAACTTTCAATTTCAATTCCGATAAAATCATCATGGGTAATCTCACTCATTGTCACCTCGATAAGTTTTGCCTCTTCCTCGGGTGTCAATCCCCATTCCAGGACGATGATCTTTCCAGTATGAACACTATCCAAGATCAATCGAATCTTCTCCATAGCGGTCATCGAAGACAGTCTGGTTTTTGATACAATATCCATTCTAACTTCTTGCACATTAATCACCCGAAATGCTTGGCTATTGCCTCATATAATTTATCCACATTCTTACCCTCCAAAGCCGATATTGAAACCACCGGGTGTTGTGGGAAGGCACTTTTTATCCGCGCAGGTGACGAATTGGGCAGGTCGGTTTTATTTGCCACAATCAATAAAGGCAAATTGCGGGCTTCCATATTTCCAACAACGACAACATTCACCTGGGTGAACGGATCCAATGTAGAATCCATAACCAGGAGCACACCATCCAGATCATTCAGCCATTTTATTGCATCTATAACCCCCTCTGTCGCTTCTTTAGACCTTCGTTTTGCCTCCTCTTCATCCAATCCGAAATTCATAAAATCATGAAAATCAATCTTTGTTGCAAGCCCTGGTGTATCCACAATATCCAAACTTACCTCTACACCATTTGCATCCAGCTTAACTCCCTCTCGTTTTCTTGCTCTTCTCGTCTCATGCGGGATCTCCGAAACCGCTCCCATCACATCACCTGACCAATCCCTAATCAAACGGTTTGCCAAAGTGGTTTTACCCGCATTCGGTGGGCCGTATATCCCGATACGCGCGTTTTTCTTTTTAAAAATTTTTCTTAACCAAGACGAGAAATTCTTTATTCTACTCCGTATAGTCATTTATCCAACCTGCTTTCTAATATCTTGTAATCCTAATACTTAATTCTTTTCTCCCAACACTTTTATACTTTTAACGGGTATATAAATATAGAGGTCCTTATATGGGGAGATCAACATGGAAACAAAGATACCAATACGAGACATAATGACACGGCACGTTGTTACAGCAGACCCTGATATCAATGTGGTTGACATTTCAAAGAAAATGCTTAAAGAAAATGTTGGTTGTGTCATTGTTGTAGAAGATAATCAACCAATTGGCATAATCACGGAACGTGATATAGTTCGGAAATTGGTATCAAAGGATATTGACCCCACATCAACCACGATAAAAGAATTGATGGCAGAGCCCATCATCACAGTTCCACACGATATGAGCCTGCTTGATGTGACCAGAAAGATGGCTCAGATGAAGCTTAGAAGGTTTCCTGTTGTTAAAAATGGTAAAATGGTGGGTATAGTCTCAGAGACAGATATTATTTCTGTTTCATCGGATCTGGATCGGATCAGAGCTGAATTGATTGAGATGAGTAGGGGGCGTACCATGACGCCTCAGGAAGAAAGGCTGCCACAACAGGGGGTCTGTGAGAAATGCGGGGAGCTTTCCGAAAGGTTAGAAGTTGTGGATGGCGTGGCCTTGTGTGAGATATGTAGGTACGAGTTTAGAAGATAGATAAGTATCAGGTGCTCTAACTTCTTAGTGTTTTACTAGCCACCTAAGAACAATTCCGTCCCCTATTTTTTGTGAATTTAAAAGCTCGAGGCGTGGGATTTTGTCTTTTGTGCTAAAACCTTCCCCATCAACAAGGGTCGGGGCGTTTTTTCCTCCTATCAGCAAATTGCCGATATACATATGGATCTCATCAACCAGGCCCTGTGAGATCAAAGCCCAGTTGAGCGTTGCGCCCCCTTCCACCATAACCCGGTTGACACCCATTTTTTCAAGTCTAAAAATCATTTCACCGAGGTCAACCTTTTCTTTTCCAATAACCATGACCTCTGCATAGTTTTTTAACACATCTTTTCTTTGTTCGGGTGCAAGTTCCGAAACAAAGATGATTCTTTTTCCATCCCCTTTATGCAGTAAATCGGAATCCGTGGGGGTTCTTGCATAACTGTCCACAATTATTCTGATCGGGTTCTCGTCCTTACCTTCTTTTACCCTTCTTTTTTTGTTCTCTTCTGATTTAACTGTAAGGCTTGGATCATCAGAAAGAACCGTTCCTATCCCAACGATAACTGCATCTGAATCTGCTTTAAGACGGTCAACCCTCAAAAAATCCTCTGAAGAGCTTATTTTAACCTGTTTACGCTCTTTTGTTGAAATTTTCCCATCTGCGCTCATTGCCGCGTTAATAAAAACGAAGGGCTTCATCCATGCACATTTTATAATCACGATAGATTAGCTTTTCTATGTTAACAAACCTTTTTAATGTAGAAGGAATGATAGTGCTTAGAAATTAATAGCATTCGAGGTGTTAATCTGGGAAACCAACGTGGAGGTCGTAAAAATTATAGCAGGCGAAAAAAGAAGGGTGGTAGGCCTGCTGCTGGAACCGAGATAATGAGGGTGCGTACACCACGCAAAGAAAAAGGTGAAGTTTTAGCCATTGTTGATGCTATGCTCGGGGCAAATCACATAAAAATCAGATGCTTGGATGGTAAGGTAAGATTGGGGAGAATCCCGGGCAAAATGAGAAAAAAGATCTGGATAAGAGAAAGAGATGTTGTTATTGTGGTACCTTGGGATTTTCAGGATGAAAAGGCAAATGTGATATGGAAGTACACTCGCCCACAGGTAGCATGGTTAGAGCGTAAAGGATTCTTATAAGAGTTTTATGGATGAGAAAAAAATCCAGAAAATCGATAGGCAAATCGAACAATTTTTGATAAGAGATAAGGATGCCGATGATTACAAGGTTAGGGGGGATGTATTTGACAAGGCAACACTTAAAATCCTTTACAAGTTTGCAAATAAAGGGGTGATTACGGCGATGGGTGGCGTCATCAGCACGGGAAAAGAGGCAAATGTGTTTCACGCCATCGGCCAGGAAGATGAAGAACTTGCTATAAAAATCTACAGATTGGCCACATCCAATTTCAAGGCGATGCAGGACTATCTGCTCGGAGATCCAAGATTCAGCAGTATTAAAACGGACAAAAGAAGTATCGTATTTGCATGGACTAAAAAAGAGTTTAGAAACTTAAAACGCTCGTGTGAGGTGGGGATTCCTGCCCCTTCCCCTATTGTCTCTGAAAAGAATATACTTATAATGAAGTTTATTGGAAAAGATGGTGTCGGTGCCCCTAGACTAAAAGATATTGGCCTGGATTTGTGTGAGCCGGAGGCGAATTTTGATAAGATTTCGGGATATGTGGTAGATCTGTATAACAAGGCAGGTCTTGTTCATGGAGATCTAAGTGAATTCAATATTTTATATATGGATGGGCCTATCCTGATTGATATGGGCCAGGCCGTTACGCTCGATCACCCAATGGCAGAAGAATTTTTAAAACGGGATATCAAAAACCTGATAAGATTTTTTAAAAAGCTTGGTGTCAAATGCGATGAAGAAGAGGTTATGGAAAGAGTAAAAGCAAAAAATAGTGCGAGTGAGCGTGTGCCTCTATATGAAAACGACTCATGATTCTGAAGAAAACGCCAAAAAAGAAATAGAAGAACTCTGTAAATTCCTCCATTACCACAACCATAGATATTATATCCTTGACGATCCGGAAATATCGGATGTAGAGTATGACCGGACAATTCTTAAGCTTTTATCCCTTGAAAAAAAACATCCAGATCTTATAACCCCGGATTCACCAACACAGAGAGTTGGTGCGGCCCCTGCCAATGGTTTTGAAACAGTCGTGCATAGCACGCCTATGCAGAGTCTGTCAAGCGTTTTTGAGGAACGTGAGGTCTACGATTTTGAAGATCGGATAAGAAGATCTATCTTGGGTAACATCGAGTTTGTAGCAGAGCCTAAAATAGATGGATTGGCAGTTGAGTTAGTTTACAAAGATGGTGTTCTTGTCACAGGAAGCACACGTGGAGACGGACAGACTGGTGAGAACATCACACAGAATATTCGAACAATAAAAAGTATTCCGCTAAAACTGTTTTCAGATGAGATATCGCTACTTGAGGTAAGGGGTGAGGTTTTTATGCCATTAGATGCCTTTAAGGGGCTAAATAGAAGGATGGAAGATGAAGGTGGAAAAACATTTGCAAACCCAAGAAATGCGGCGGCAGGATCTGTCAGGCAGCTTGATTCGAGTATAACCGCATCCCGTCCACTTGATATTTTTGTTTACAGCATTGGAAAAGTCGAAGGAATTGACTTTTTGACACACTGGGAGGCAATGCAATTTCTTTCAAAACTGGGTTTTAAGGTAAATCCTCTTATAAAACTGTGCCACAACATTTCAGAGGTAATCAAATTTCACAGATATTTGGAAAAAAAGAGGGATGAGCTTGACTACGAGATCGACGGTATGGTGATCAAAGTAAATGATTTTTCCATGCAAAAGACGCTTGGTTTCATATCGAAAAGTCCGAGGTGGGCTCTTGCATATAAGTTCCCTCCAAAGCAGGAAACCACAAAGGTGCTTGATATACGCGTGCAGGTCGGAAGGACCGGTGCACTCACCCCTGTTGCCATGCTCTCACCCGTACAGTTGAGTGGAGTTACCGTAAAAAGTGCCACCTTGCACAATGAGGATGAGGTAGAAAAGAAAGACATTAAAATAGGAGATACCGTTGTCGTTCAGAGGGCAGGAGATGTGATACCCGAGGTTGTAAAGGTTATAACATCCAAAAGAACAGGTGATGAGAGGGCATTTATCATGCCAAAAACGTGTCCTGTTTGCGGATCGATTGTAATAAAAGAAGAAGTAATATCAAGGTGCTCTAACGATTTTTGTCCTGCGCAGGTTAGGGGAAACATAATTCATTTTGGCTCAAAAAGGGCCATGGATATAGATGGGCTCGGTCCAAAGATAATCGAACAACTTGTAAATAAAGATCTTATTTCTGATCC